>JAOPVF010000418.1 GCA_025963195.1 Mycobacterium sp.
GCAATCCCGACGAGCCGGCCGACTGGGAGTTCCTCAAGGCGTACTCGCCGTACCACAACATCTCCGCTGAGCGCGACTATCCGCCGGTGCTGATCACCACCTCGATCAAAGACGATCTGGTTCACCCGGGTCACGCGCGCAAGATGGCGGCGGCGCTGGAAGCCGTGGGCCACGCAGTCCTCTACTACGAAAACACCGAAGGCGGACACACCGGGGTCACCAACAACGCCCAGGCCGCCTTCGACAGCGCAGTGGTGTACGAGTTCCTGCTCCAAACGCTCTTTCAGTAACCGGTAGCCCCCGCTTCAACTCGCGGGGTAGTCGCGGCGCAGTAGGTCGTAGAACGCGAACGCGGGAATCCCAAGGGCGGCCGAAAGATCGGCGGCATACGCGCGGGCGATGGCGAGACCTTCCGTGCGTTCGTCGAACGTGCCGGTCAGATCCACTGCGATGCGGCAGCCGAAGGTGTCGGTGACCGCATCACAGTCGACCTTGACCTCGACCACACCGCGGGGTCTTGGCAGGCGAGTAACGGCGACGCGGACGTCATCCGCCCGGGCCGCCATATCGACGTACACCGACACGAACGCATCCATACCGTTCCGATTGTCCCGGTTCTCACCCCAACCCGACACCCGCACAACCTCTTGGTTGCAGCGTGTTCACCCGTTGGTCATGTGGGTCGGGCGGCCGAAGCGGGCGCGCACCCCCGGAGAGAAGAGCGCACGCAGGCGTTCTCCGGTCGGTCGCACGCCACTGGCCGGCACCAGATCGTCATCCAGATCGACCACCTCGGCCGCGTGAAGCGGGAACGGCCCATGTTCGTTGGGCACCCACCAGGTGCGGCCGACCCTGCGCGTGTGGGCGCCCCACCGCGCGGTCAGCCAGATCTCCAGCGGCGTCGGCTCGACGACCGCGCCGACCTCGACGGTCAATCGGGTCCGCAGTCCCCGCCGGGGCCAGCGCCGCGTGCTGGCATACGTGATTCGGTCGCCGTGCCGGGCCATCCGCATCTTCGCCCACGTGTACGGCACGCCGACCCCGATCCTGGTCGCAGGGACCACCGCCAGCCGGGTCGTTTCCAAGGAACGGAACAGCACACCGTGGCGTCCCTCGTCGTCGGTGGAGTACAACCGGACATTCGTCTCGAGGAACCGGCCGAAGTATGGAGTGGGGCGCGAAATCCCCAGCGCGACACCGCTCATCACGAACGGCACCAGACCGACGTAGGTAGAGCCGTCGGCGAAGAGGTCGGGTCGTGTGCCTGGCGGGTAGCAGTGTGCGATCGCGTCCGGGTCGACGGGCCAGTGCACGAACGTCAGATCGGTCCAGTGTTGATGGGTGAAGACGGGCCACGGCAACGGCGGTGCGGTCACCGGAAAGCCAGCCAGCTCGGACACCTGGCGATCGTCCCATGTTCGCCCGGCTAACTGACAAAACTGACGTATCCGGGCATTCCGGCCCGCGCTGATTTAGCATTTCGACGTCAATCCAGTTCGGCGGCGTCAAGGAGAGCACTTGGATGCGACGCCGTTCGGGCACTATCAGTTGCTGGAACTGCTCGGCCGGGGCGGAATGGGCCAGGTGTTCCGGGCCCACGACACCCTCACCGACCGCATCGTCGCACTCAAGGTCCTACCCGCTCACCTCGCCGGCGTCCCGGTCTTCCAGCAGCGCTTCCGCCGTGAGGCGCACGCCGCGGCGGGCCTGAGCGAGCCGCACGTCGTTCCCATTCACGGCTACGGCGAGATCGACGGCCAGCTCTACCTCGACATGCGGTTGATCGACGGCGAGGATCTCGGCACCGTGCTGTCCGAAGCCCAGGGGCCACTGGCCCCGGAACGCGCGGTCGCGATCGTCGAGCAGGTGGCGGCGGCGCTGGACGCGGCGCACGCGGTCGGGCTGGTGCATCGGGACGTGAAACCGTCGAACATCCTCGTCGCCGCCAAGGACTTCGTCTATCTGATCGACTTCGGTATCGCCAGGACCACCAGCCAGACCGGATTGACGAGTGTCGGAAGCACTCTCGGCACCATGGCATATATGGCGCCGGAGCGGTTCAAGAGCGGGCAGAGCGATCCACGCTCGGATGTCTACGCGCTGACCTGCGTGCTGCACGAATGCCTGACGGGCAGCCGGCCGTACTCCGGCGACAGCCTCGAACAGCAACTCGCAGGCCACCTGGTGGCTCCTCCCCCTCGCCCGTCCGTGCTCAATCCCGACCTGCCCAATGGTTTCGACGACGTCGTTGCCAAGGGGATGGCGAAGGACCCCAACAGTCGCTATCAGACCGCAGGGGAACTCGCCGATGCCGTCAGGGCCGTGCAGCCCGGGCGGCGTGCCGCGCACTCCAAGCGCAAGCCGCCATCAGCGGGTTCCCGGCGGCCGCGGCTGAGCACGCTCGCGCTGTCCGGGGCAGCGCTCGTCGGAATCCTCGTCGCCGCGGTCATCACCTGGCAAATGCGCAGTGCGCCAGTCGATTCGGATACCCATGCTAGTTCATCTACGACCAGTGGCACGTCGACCACCAGCCTCGCCCCGATGATCGGCGACCCTGCGGCCATCCCGGCCACGGTGCCCGCGGAGATCAGGTCGACGGGCAAGATCGTGGTGGGGATCAACGAGCCGTACGCACCTGCCGAGTTCAGGGACGCCGACGGACACCTGACCGGCTTCGACGTCGACCTGATGAACGCCGTTGCCAAGGTGCTCGGGCTCGACGTCGAGTATCGGGAGACGGCCTTCGAGAGCATCATCCCATCGGTACAGGGCAAGGCGTTCGACGTCGGGCTGTCGTCGTTCACCGACACCAAGGAGCGCGAAGCGTCGGCCGATTTCGTGACGTATTTCCAGGCGGGAACGCAATGGGCCCAACGGTCCGGCGCGCCGATCAACCCGAACAATGCGTGCGGTCTACGAGTCGGTGTGCAGTCCCGGACGATCCAGGACACCGAAGAGCTTCCGGTGAAGGGCAAGGCCTGTGTCGCGGTCGGTTCACCGCCGATCGTGGCGATCGACTACGACAGCCAGGACGACGTCACGGCCGCGTTGAACGCAGGCGAGCTCGACGCGATGTCCGCCGACTCGCCCGTCACGGGTTACGCCGTGAACCGCAGCGACGGTTCGTTGGAGGCGGCTGGCGATGTCTTCAACGCGGCACCCTACGGCTGGCCGGTGGCCAAGGGCTCGCCGCTGGCCGAGTCCCTCCGACAGGCCCTGATGTACCTGATTGCGAGTGGCGAGTACCGCACGATCATGTCCAACTGGGGTGTCGAGGCGGGAATGATCACCCAGCCGGTGATCAACGGCGCCTACAGCTGACCAAGCCGGCCCTCGACGAAGACGCTCTGCGGCGTCCCGTCGTCCAGATCCGACTGTGCCGTGCGCCCGTTGCCTGCCATCAGCTCCTCGGCGGTCACGGCGGTGGTGGCCCAGCCGTGCGCACGCAGCCAGTCGATGACCTCGGTCCGTTCCTCTTCGTAGAGCAGGCTTCCGGTTCCGACCACGTCCTCACGCCCAAGCTTGACCGCGGCCGCGCGATAGCGCTCCATCTGCTCTTCGCGACGGGCGACGGTTGCCGGACTGAAGAAGTCGTTGGAGAACGCCTCCACTGCGATCCGGCTGCCGGGCGCGCTCAGCCCCTGGATGCGCTCGAACAACAGATCCTGCGCCGCCGCGGTCAGGTAGGGCAGCAAGCCTTCTGCCGACCATGCAGTGGGCAACGCGGGATCGAACCCAGCCTGCTGCAATGCCGCCGGCCAGTCCTGACGGAGGTCGACGCCGACACCCACGTGCCTGGCAATCGTTGTGGCACCGTGGGATTCGAGCGTCTCGGTCTTGAATGCCAGCACCTTCGGCTGGTCGATCTCGTACACCACGCTGCCCTCGGGCCAAGCCAGCCGCCAGGCCCGCGCGTCCAGACCGGCCGCCAAGATCACCGATTGGCGCACACCCTCGGCGGCGGCGCCGAGGAAGAACTCGTCGAAGAACTTGGTGCGCGACGCGATGTAGCCCTTCATCGCCTCCAGCCGTTCCTTGAGCCTCGGATCCACCTCGGCCAGTTCGGCCGGCAGCTCGTCGTTCAGGTACACGTTCCAGATGCCCTCACCCGCTGCTTCCAGGAACAGCTGCGCGTAGGGATCGATGATGAGGGGATCGTCGCTGTTGGTTTCCGCGGCCCGCCCCGCGGCCACTCCGAGCGCGGTTGCCCCGACACTCTCGCTGATGTCCCAGGTGTCGTCGTCAGTTCTCGCCATGGCGTCGACTGTACGCGTCAAAGTTAGGTGCGCTTATCAATCCTTCGTGGCCGGCTGTGCGGCTTCGCGGGTAGCCCTGGCAAGGACCTCCGGCCCGGTCGTCAGCGCCCTCCGCCACGGCGCGACGCCGTCGACTTCGATCTCGATCGTGATGCTCAGCACCGTTCGGATCAACACGATCATGCCCAGGACGGCTGCATCGGTCAGTGACGGCGTCGACGTGACGGTCTTGACGATGTCCGCTGCGACCAGCAGCTCCAAGCCGAGCAGTATCGCCCCGCCGAGCGAGTCGCGGAGCGTCTTGAAGGCACGGCCGCCGTTGGCGGTTCGCTTCCAGGTGACCGCAGCAAGCGCGAACGCGTACATGGAACCCAGCACCATCGCCAGCACACCCGACACTTCGAAGGCGTGGGTGGCCCATTCGAAGAACGCCTGCAAGTGCATGGTTACCGCGACCAGTCCGCTGCCCGTTCGTGGGCAATGCTCCATCGCGCCGACGCGACGCCGCGCTGTTGGCTCAGCGTGCGGACGGCGTCCTCGGCGACGTGATCGGCGCGGGTCGCGGTCTCGAATTCGGCTTGCAGTTCCACCTGTTCGGCGGCGTGGGCGGGCAGCGCACGCGCGGCGCGTAGTTGGAACTGCGGCCGCGGCATGGCCTGCATGACCAAGGCCTTGATCTCGGCTTCGACCTGCCGTCCGCACACCACTTCGAGCAGGTAGTCGGCAGGCGCCACGTCGCGGCCACTCTCCTTGTGCACCCGGTCCATTCGGTTCGACAGCGGCTGAAGGAACCAGTTCGCCGCCACGATGATGGCGGCACCAGCGGTCGCCTCCCGCCACATCCACGCCCCGGCCAGCGCACCAACGGCCGCGGTCGCCCACAGGGTCGCCGCCGTGTTGAGGCCGGTCACCGACAGGCCTTGCTTCATGATCACGCCTGCCCCGAGAAACCCTATGCCGGAGACGATCTGGGCTGCAACGCGCAGCCGGTCACCCGTTTGGTCGAAGCTGTACGCGCTCAAGATGAGGAAGAGCGCCGAGCCCATGCTCACCAGTGCCATGGTCTGCAGACCCGCCATCCTTGACCGCCATTGGCGCTCGAACCCGATTGCGAGGCCGAGCACCGTGGCCAGGCCGACACGAGTCAGCAGATCGACGGCCAGCATGGTGTGGATTTTCCACCCTGTGGGTGGGTGGAGCCGTCAGACACGCACGCGGAATGCGATCGGACGCACAATGGACGCATGTCCTATCAACCCGTTGACCTGGGAGCGAAGCTCTCCCTGTTCGCCGATCATTGGTCACCCAAGGTGATCGCCCGTCTCAATGACTACGAGATCAAAGTGGTGAAGCTGAAGGGCGAGTTCGTTTGGCACAGCCATGCAGACACCGATGAACTCTTCCTGGTCATCGACGGCAACTTGACCATCCAGTTCCGCGACGGCGCGGTGTCGCTGGGCCCGGGGCAACTGTTCGTCGTACCTCGAGGCGTCGAGCATTGCCCGCGGGCCGACGGCGAGGTCGCCGCAATGCTGATCGAGCCCGCGGGAGTCGTCAATACGGGAGACGCCAGCGTGCAGGCCGCCGCCGGACTCACCGCGCAGTACGACGAAAGCCTCCTCACCGCAGGGTCGGACTGAGCGAGAATCAGAGGCCTCCGCATCGCGACGGAGCGAACAACGGCGACCACGGAGGGCAGTCCGGAGGCAGAGGTTGCGACGGCGGTGGCGGAATCGGTGTGGGAAACAGGTTCTCGCCCTCCCAGTACGTGGCAGGAGCGTGGGTCCGCACGTCCCAGTCGAACCAGTAGGTGTGGCAGACGTTCATGTCCCAGACCAAGGAGCCCTCTTGCCGTGGCGGGTCATTCGGCAGGTCCTGCCCCGGGCACCATTGGAACGGGCCGTAGGTATACGCATGAGCGGTTCCCGCGGCCAGCCCAAGACCGGCGGCACTCAGCCCGCCGGACACCAACACGGCCGTTGCCAACCGCGAGATTCGGTTCATGGTTCGTTCCTTCCAAAAATGGCGTCACAGTCAGACTGCTGCGGAGCTCTTGGAGGATTCTTGGAACGCAAAAACCGCCCTTACCTGAACGAACAGGAGGGCGGTTCTGGCGGTGGCGGAGGGATTTGAACCCTATTCGCGACTTGGGCCTATGACTGAAAAGTCGCGTTGACCTGCCGATTGACTTTCACTGGGATTCACCAGAATTGCCCGAAACTGTGCCCAAGTGTGCCCAAAATGTGCCCAAGGACCACCCGCGGTTTGGACACCACGACCTGCATGGTCAGGGTGCCCTGAGCGCGGCCTCGTAATGGTGCAGGACCCCGCAGATAGTGGCGCACAATTGCGCCGTCCATGGATAGGCCACGAGAACCCGCTCTGATTGGTCCTTCCAGCGACGCGACGGCCTGTCAACGGCAACCGAAATCTGACCAGCTGGCGGCAACCGGAACAGTCTGCTCAGAATTCGACCGGAACCGACACCTAGAAGACGGACACACCACGGCCCGCCCCGACCTAAGTGACGCGCTGATGCGAGCACGCCTGATCGAGAATCGTTGAGCCGCGCCGCTAATTGTCCGCGTGATGCGCCAGATGGTTACCGACATGGGAGGAAACTGCGATTTACGCGGACAGAGGCTCGCCGTTGGCGAGATAGCGGTACACCGTGGCGCAGGAGACGCCCAACATTTTTGCGATGTCCGTGGCTGCGATGCCCTTGTCTCGTAGATTGCGCGCTTTGACGGTGTCGGCGTCGTTGATCTTGCGTGGGCGTCCTCCCTTGCGCCCGTTGGCGGCAGCAGCGGCAAGCCCGGCGCGGGTGCGCTCGATCATGGTGTCCCGCTCAAGCTGCGCGAACGCGGCCATGATCGTGAGCATGGCCTTGCCCATCGAGCCCTCGGTGTGATGTGAAGACCCTCGGTAATGCTGCGGAACCCGATCCCGCGTGACATGAGGTCATCAACGACGGTGAGCGCATGTTGGGTGTTGCGCCCGAGGCGGTCGAGCTTCCAGACGGTGAGAACGTCGCCCTCGCGGAGGTGATCGAGGCAGGCATCAAGACCCGGTCTGGCTGACGTCGAACCTGAGACACCCTGATCGCGGAACACGCGATCGACTCCAGCTTCGCGCAGGGCGTCCAGTTGTAACGCCATGTTCTGATCAGCGGTCGACACCCTCGCGTATCCGATGTTGGACATCTCCCCTTGTCTCACTAACCCGCTCATCCTCGGGTTATGAGAATACCGGTTTTCCAGACAGCCGGCGAACGCGTCGACGCAGTTAACGGTGCACCGGCGGGTCGCCGCGTCTCAGTCGCATCAATCCATCGTATTCGAGACAGCCAGTGGACCCGCAGTGTTGGCGCGCAGCCCAACCCCTGGCCCGTTCACCCGTGTCACGCATGTGGTCAGTTTTGGCGCCGCAACACGTTACACATCCTGGAGACGGTCAAGTCGCTGACGGATCGCGGTGCCACGTTGATCTCGACCACCGACGGTATCGACTCTTCGACTGCGGCGGGCCGCATG
>JAOPVF010000450.1 GCA_025963195.1 Mycobacterium sp.
CGCCGTCCTCCCACTCCTTCGCCTCGGGCAGTGCGCGCCGCATCCACAGGGCCCACGCCGCCGGCACCAGGCCGATGAAGAACATCCACCGCCAACCGAGGCCGGGCACCACCAGCGGGTAGAGCTGGCTGGCGAGCACCACGCCGATCGGATACGCCGACAGCAGTGCTCCACTTGCGCGGTTGCGGTAGTTCTTCGGCCAGGACTCCATCGCGTAGGTCACGCTGGTGGCGTACTCGCCGGCCATGCCGATGCCGACGATCGCGCGGAAGACAAACATCGACCAGTAGCCCCAGGAGAGACCGCACAGGAAGCTGCCTCCGGCGAAGCACAGGATGCTGATCACCATCGCGCCCTTGCGGCCGAAGCGATCGGCGACCGCCCCCAGCAGCAGGCCGCCGAACCATCGTGAGACGAAGGCGGCGCTGACCAGTGTCGTGGCCTGAACCAGGCTGAGGTCGAACTCGTCGGCGAGTTCCGTCAGCACCAGGGTGATCAGGATGAAGTCGAAGCCATCCAGCAGATAGCCCAGCCAGGCGGCCCAGAACTGCTTCCACTGCGTGCGTGTCAACGATGCGCTGTCGTTGGTCTCAGTTGGCGGCGTCGTCATGGCGGTTACACCTCAGAACAGATATCGGATATGTGAGAACGGATATCTGGACGCTAGCGCATGACCTAGGTCACAGCAAGAGCCGGACCGCCGGGATTGAGCTCCTGGCGTCAGGCCGGCTGAGTGTCGAGGCTGCGTTGCAGGTCCTCGAAGTGCCGAGCGACTGCCAGCGTCATCGCGCCACGATCTCCACTACGGAGTGCGTCGACGATCGCGGCATGATCCTCGGCGGTGGGCCTGCGCAGATCGAGCACGATGTGATCGGAGGCCTTGCCGAAGATGGTCCAGAACACGTCGATCAGCTGCAGCACGAAGGGGTTGTGCAGCGGCGCGAACAGCGCTTGGTGGAAAGCGTGGTCGACGTCGGCGGGCACACGGCCGTTGTCGGCCTCGGCGCGCATCCTGTCGACCAGCTCGTCCAGGTGGCGTAGTTCGTCGTCGGTGATCACCTTCGCGACTTCGCCGATGAGTCCTTCCTCGAGGGCACGCCGGGTCTGAAGGAGCTGCGCCAGCGGCACGCTGTCTGCCTGGAGGCCGTAGGGCAGCTGCTCGATCAGGGGTCCGAAGCTGAACGTGCCGACGAACAATCCCTTGCCTCGCCGGACTTCGACCACGCCATGGGCCTCGAGTCGTCGCAGGCCCTCGCGCACCGAGGTCTTGCCGACGTCGAGCAGTGTGGCCAGCTCGGCTTCCGACGGAAGTGGGTCACCGGGCTTGAGATGCCTGTCGACGATGTAGGCACGGATGGCGGCGCCGGTCTCGTACGACAGCAGCGTGCGCATCGGTCCTCCATTGACGTGGTGGCCGCAGCCACGGCTTCTCGGATATCAGGTAGGTTACCGCGCCTGCCGCCGAGATCCGGGCTAGTCGTCGCCGGAATAGTCCGCCGTGATCCAGCGATCGGGCCGGACGGTGAAGAGCACGCTGGCCACCGCACCCATCCCTTGTACGAAGGCGCGCCCGCCTTCTTCACCGAGATAGCGGATGGCGATGGCCTCTCGGACGTCAAGGGGTGCCGGATTGGCGACGTCCACGACGGTGCCCTCGACGACTACGTACTGGTACGGCGGTTCTTCGCGCTGAACGACCAGTGTGACTACGCCGGCTTGCTCTATGAGTCGAGCCTTGCGCGAGGATGCGCCGGTGTTGATCCGGATGTCGCCGTCAGGGGTGTAGTCGTACCAGATGGGCACGCTCGCAGGCGGTCGGCCATGGTCTGCTGCCACCGACAACACGCCGACGCGCTTGTCTTGGAGGAACCTCTGCCGCTCATCGTCCGTGAAAGCTCTCATGGTCCGGGCCAACACGAGCCGTGGAGTGCGCTATTCACGCGGCCGACCACTCGGCCCCCGTCAAGATGTCTTGGGTAGACCCGGCGGATTGATCACCGAGGTCTTGACCGCTTCGCCACCCAGCCCCCAATGATCCAAAGCCCTTTGGTAGTCCCGTTTTCGATGGTGTGATTGATCGCCTTCTGCACCGCCTCGATTCCTTGGGAAGGCCAGCGTCCTTGAGACGCCCAGCGTTGCGGACATCGCTCCCCACGCCGCATTCGGCGCCTTCTACTTCCTCGTGTCCTCCGTGTGGTTGATCGTGTCGGCTGCACGGCGCCGACGACAGTGGCTCAGCTCACATCCCCGTCGGTGAACATTCCTGGCTGATGGCTCGTAAAGGGAGCGCAAGGTTTTCCAGCACCCGAGGTAGGCGCGTGACGATTTCAGCTGACCGACAGGCACTCCCGACACGCACGGAACTGGTCGACAGAGCCGTCGCCCTGCAGCCGCTGCTGCGCGAGCACGCCGCCGCCGGGGACGCGGACCGCAGGCAGGCCGACGCAGTGATCGCCGGGCTGACCGAGGCGGGGTTGTTCCGGCTGTTCACGCCGAGCAGGTTCGGCGGCTTCGAGACCGATCTGCGCACGGTCCTCGAGGTCACCGAGGCGCTCGGCGAGGCAGACGGATCGGCGGCCTGGCTGGTGTCGGTCGCGTCGGTGGCCGCCTGGACGACGGGGTTCGCTTCTGCGCGAGCGCAGCAGGACATCTTCGGCGCCGACCCGGACGCCCGCATCGCCGGCGGCGCCGCACCGGCGCCGGCGCGCAGGGTGAGCGGCGGCCTGGGGGTGAGCGGGCGCTGGGCGTACGCCTCCGGCTCACACCACGCCACGTGGGCGTCGCTGGGTGCCCTGGTGAGTGACGACGACGGCAACCCGGTCGACGCGGTGCTGTGCCTGGCCCCGGTCGCGGAGGTGCAGTTGGAGGACACCTGGCGCACCGTCGGCATGCGCGGCACCGGCAGCAACACCTGGATCGGCGACGACGTCTTCGTGCCCGAGCACCGGATCATCTCGATGGGTGCCCTGGCAGCGGGCGGATTGACCCCGGAGACCGACGAGGTGATGTACCGGATGCCGTTCGTGCCGCTGGCCACCCTTCCGCTGCTGGGCCCCCTGCTCGGACTCGGTCGTGCCGCGCTCGCACTGACCGTGCACGACGCGCCTCGAAAGGCGATGCACCACACCTTCTTCGCCCGCCAGAGCGACTCGGTGGCGGTTCAGGTGCAGATCGCGCAGGCCGTGCTGAAGCTCGATACCGCGCGACTGCACGCCTTTCACTGCGCCGACGAACTGGACGCTGCCGCCGCGCGTGGCGAGCACGCCGACTACGCCACACGCGCCCGCGTGCGGGCCACGGCAGGCTACGCCGCTCAGCAGGTGCTCGAGGCGATCAACATTCTGATCAACGTGCACGGCGCTGCCACCTTCGCCGAGAGCAGCCGGCTGCAGCAGCACTGGCGCGACGCCAACACCGCCGCCCGTCACGCCGGGCTCAACTCCGCGGTGGGCTACGAGATCCTTGGCAAGGCGCTGTTGGGAATCGACGAGCCCATCAGCCCGATGGTGTGAGCTCGCCCCAGCTATCGGTGGACGACGACCTTGCCGACCCGTTTCGACGACTTCGTGAGGGTCGAGCGAAGGACTCCGGCGGGCTCGTCGATGGCGGTGATGTGACCACACGGGCGCATGATGTCTGCGAACGTCTCGACGTTGCCCTTCGAATGGGGTGAGAACAGGTAGTCGGCACCCGCTCTGGCGGCGTACCGGCCCCTGCGATGGTGCCGAACATCGACGGCTCGCTCAGCCCTCCCCGGCACCCCTGGCGCGATCTGAGAATTGACCCGTATTGGGTCATCCAGCGCCAATCAGCTTGGGTCTGGTCGACTCGCCTCCATACGGTGTTGTGGAGTCCGGCTCCGTGTCGTACCGTCAACCAAGTTGATTAGCTTTGCTATCGGAAATTACTACCGTCCGCGCCTGTCGCCGCTCGTGAAAGGTCATGGATGCAGCGGGTTTCGATCAGACGGCGACTCAGCCAACGCTGGATGGTGTTGGTGGCGGTCGCTGTGATCGCGCTGGCTGGATTCGCCGTGTACCGGCTGCACGGCATCTTCGCCTCTCAGGACGTCACGTCGACACCCAGCGGCTCCGGCAACGACATCGTCCCGTTCAACCCCAAGCACGTGGTCTTGGAAGTCTTCGGCCCGCCGGGCACCGTGGCAACCATCACCTACCTGGACGTCAACGCCCAACCGCAGCGCGCCGACGCCATCACGCTGCCCTGGGCGTATGACACGACCACCACACAACCGGCGGTCGCCGTCAACGTCACCGCTCAGGGCGACAGCGACTGGATCGGCTGCCGCATCAAGATCGACGACGTGGTCAAGGACGAGAGATCGGTGAACAAGGTGAACGCCCTCACCTATTGTCTGGACAAGTCCGGATGAGCGGCCAACGGATGCCGGACTTCATCCGGCGGTTCGCGGTGCTCATCGCGCTCTTCTGGCTGGCCCTTGCGGTGCTCACCAACGTCTTCGTGCCGCAGCTGGAGACCGTTGCCGAATCGCACAACGTGTCACTGAGCCCGCAGGATTCGCCATCGTTGCTGGCCAGTAAACGCATCGGAAAGGTCTTCGGCGAGTTCGACTCCGACAGTTCGGCGATGATCGTGCTCGAGGGCGATCAGCCACTCGGCGCCGACGCCCACCACTACTACGACGGCTTGATCGACAAGCTCTCCAAGGACACCAAGCACGTCGAGCACATCCAGAACTTCTGGGGCGATCCGCTGACGGCGGCAGGCTCGCAGAGTTCCGACGGCAAGTCGGCGTTGGTGCAGCTGTACCTCGCGGGCAACCAGGGCGAGTCGCTGGCCAACGAGTCAGTCGACTCGGTGCGCAACATCGTCGATCACACACCGCCGCCACCGGGCATCAAGGCGTATGTCACCGGCGCTGCCCCCCTGGTCACCGATCAGTTCGAAGTAGGCCGCCACGGCACCCTGAAGACCACGCTGATCACCCTCGGCGTGATCGCGCTGATGCTGTTCTGGCTCTACCGTCGCCTCACCACGGTGTTTCTCGTCATCTTCACGGTGATGATCGAGCTCACCGCGTCCCGCGGCGTCGTCGCCGTCCTCGCGAACGCCGGCATCATCGAGCTGTCGACGTACTCGACCAATCTGCTGACGCTCCTGGTCATCGCCGCCGGAACCGACTATGCGATCTTCATTCTCGGCCGTTTCCACGAAGCGCGTTTCGCCGGAGGAGATCGCGTCTCGGCGTTCAACACGATGTACCACGGCACCGCGCACATCATCTTGGGGTCGGGCCTGACGATCGCCGGCGCGGTGCTCTGTCTGACCTTCACCCGGCTCCCGTACTTCCAGAGCCTCGGCGTCCCCGCAGGAATCGGCGTCCTCGTGGCAGTGGTGGCGGCGTTGACCCTCGCACCGGCACTGCTGATCATCGGCCGCCATTTCGGGCTGTTCGAACCCGCCCGCCCGTTGCGCACTCAGGGCTGGCGGCGCGTCGGCACGGCCATCGTCCGCTGGCCAGGGCCCATCCTTCTGGCGACGATCGCCCTCGCCCTCATCGGTCTGCTCGCCCTGCCCGCCTACAAAACGAGTTACGACGCCCGGCCCTACATGCCCGCCAGCGCCCCAGCCAATGTCGGCTACGCGGCGGCGGAGCGCCACTTCTCGCAGGCGCGGTTGAATCCCGAGCTGTTGATGATCGAAGCCGACCACG
>JAOPVF010000456.1 GCA_025963195.1 Mycobacterium sp.
TCTGTGGGGAAACTGCCGGCTAGCCATTGGGCTTAGTCCCGTGGCGTCGTCATCAGCACGCATGCCCCACGGGCATCTCGCCTATCGCGGATTTCCATGCGCAGCGCTTCGATCCGTTCACCCTTCATTGGCACCATCCGTTCAACCACGGGGGTGGAGCGCCAGTGGCCCGCGCTGATGGCAGTTAAGCGTACGACTGCCCGCTCGATGCCATTCGCGAGTTCGTCTACATCGGGTGCAGCGTCGTAATCGCCGATAATGCCGAACACCAGGTGGTCGGCGTAGCTCAAGATCGCGGGCGGAGCGCCTTCTTACGGGCAGCTCTTAGGAGTGGTCGACGTTCCTCGATTCGCTCTGACTGGAGCTCCGTCGACACCCCGGGAGCCCGACGTGGTTGGGCCACCGCGAAGAGTTATAGAAGCAGCAGCGCGAACTCGACGAGATCATCGATCAGCAGGAGCGCCAGCAGGTTGTCGTGCGGATCACCTGGCGCTAAGAGCTGGGGCCGCTTGTCGACCAAGACACTGCAGACCGGGTGAAGCTGTGGACGCCTTATTCGGGCGAGTTCTCGACCGATAACTCGGCGCATGGCAGAGTCACGTGACTTGCGTATTCGCAGCTGAGCATGGCCAGGAGCAGGTAGGCACTCCGAAGATGCCGGGCGAGCCCCCACGGGTGCAGCCGAGCAAGAAAGTCGCGGCTAACTGGGATGATGACGAAAACCAGGCGTGAGCCAGCCGTAATGACGGGACGCTCGGAGTACCGACAACATTGCCGCATCTTGCGTGGGCCAGGGCAACGGACGAAAATAGCGGGTGCCTAGCTGGATGCACCGCATGAGGTTGCCGAGCGAGTGGCATGAACGAGGCTGGGTCGCGTTGCAACGCGAGGCGTCGTAAAGAGGGTTGCACAATGAAACTGATGAGAATCTTGGCCGAAGCCGCCATTGTCGGCGCACTTGGCCTTGCCGCATTCGGACTGGGCACGGGCGTTGCGAACGCCAATCCGCCGTCGCCAGGCGTACCGGGGATGCCGTTGCCGCAGGACAAACCCCATGGAAACCACGATGGAGACGGAGACGGCGGAAACTGGGGAGACGGCGGGGACTGGGGAGGCGGCGGGAATTGGGGCGTGCCCGGGTCTTGGAACGGCGGCGGGCCCTTCGGCTGCATCAGCGGTCCAGTGGGGTGGGGCACCGGTTTCATTTGCATCTAGGGGTCCGAGGTAAGGACACGGGTGCAGCCTATCCAGGACACCGACCGCAAGCGCGATTAGCGCAGGGTGACCACGACCTCGCGGAGCTCGTCCGGGGTGGATGCCAGCCAGTTCTCGGCGGTCGAGTAGGCCACCACCGAACTCAGCTCGACCACGCCGAGGAGAAGGAGCGGCCAGAACGCGCCCGCGAGCACGCTGGCCAAGACGGCATCCATCACTGGGGCAGGTTGAGACCGATCCCCCAAGCGTCGGCTGGCCACGAACGTCACCGCGATGGTCACCGCTGATGCCGCTACGTAGATCCATACCCAAGTCATGAACACGACGTCCTCCCCCTGGCCGGTTCGACGCACTCCGTGTTCCCGCTTCCCAAGACGTTCCAAACAAATCGGATCGTCGAATCTTCGCGGAGCCGCGGAGCCTGTCAACCAAAGCCAAGCTGGACGTTACCTGGTAGTGACCGCTTCCCGATAGAAGATCACTGGTACGGCCGTGTATCAGTCGCCGGTGGAGAGCGCAGCCTTACCGGTGAGCTGATGACCATTTCGGTCGATCCAGACCAGGTCGACCACGTCGCCGGGGTAATGCCGGTCCAGCACGTCGGTGAGCGCGGTGGCCGAATCCAGCTGCTCACCGTTGATGCTCAGCAGCACGTCGCCGTCGACCAGGCCCGCCTGCTGTGCAGGACCGCCGCGGAGCACCTCGCGCAACAGGACGCCTGGCAGCGACTCGTTCTGATCGCTTGGGCTGACGCCGACGCCGAGCAAGGTCGGGGGACCGATGTGCACGGTTGCCGTTGGCGTGCGGGACCGGATCTGGCCTGCCACCGCCAATGCGTCGTTGATCGGTATGGCGAAGCCTTCTCCGCCAGGTCCCATCCGGAAGTTGACCGACGCTGCCGTGGTGACGCCGACGACCTCGCCGCGGCTGTTGATCAGTGGGCCGCCGGAGTCACCCGCTCGCACGGGCGCGGCGACCTCGATCAGTCCGGTCATCTGCTCGGCGCTTCCGGTCAGTTCGTCCTTGGCGGTGATGGTGCGGCCGAAGCCGGTCACCGATCCCGCCTCGTTGGTGAGTGGGTTGCCCGAACCGCGGGCATTGCCGAGCGCCACCACGGGGTCACCGACCGCGAGCGCCGACGAGTCGCCGAGCACGGCTGCGGGCAGACCGCCGGGTGCGCCGCGCATTTGCAGCACCGCGATGTCGTGGCCACGGTCATAACCGACCAGGTCAACGGCGTAGGGGACGCCAAGGGCCGTCGCGGTGATGTTGTCCGCGCCCTGCACGACATGGAAGTTCGTCAGGATGGTGCCGCCGGGATCGAGGATGATGCCGGTGCCAGCGCCGATCGCGTGCTGGTAGTTGATGACGGTGTCGACACGCACGGTCGCGGGTTCCACCTGCGAGACTGCCCCAGAGAGGTCCACGGGTGCCGCGCTGGCCGGCGCGAGTGTGACGAGGCTGGCGACGACCGCCGCCACCACACCGACGACCAGTCGCCAGCGGGATCCGAACGTGCCCATGCGCCGCCTTACCTAGATGTGTCCCACAATTCTTACGGGGAGTACCCAGGCTGTCGACGAACGCGCTACCTACGGCCGAACGGGATCAGTCTTCGAGGGCGACGCCACCGCGTGAGCGCCGAAACAACGACTTCCCCGACGGACGTCGATTGCGCAGCTTGCCTGCGGTTTCCACGTCGTTGTCTGCTTTATCGTCATCGGCTTCGCCGGCGTTAGCGGGATCTCCGACCTCATTGACCTCAGTGGTCTCGGTGAGCTCAACAGCCTCGCTGGTTTCGGACGGTTCCTCGAGCACGGCGGGTACCGGAGCGTCGTCCTTCTCGTCCCCGTCGGCGTCGGTCGCCTCGGACTCAGACGGCGCTTCGGCCTGGTCGACAGGT
>JAOPVF010000460.1 GCA_025963195.1 Mycobacterium sp.
CATGCTTGCCGGCTTCCGCACGATGTATGACATCATCGGCCAGGGGCCGATTGCGAAATTCATTGCCGCGCCATGGGATCCGGAATCACTCGACCCGACGACCGACGACATCATGGCGGCGATCGCCAGGATAGGTCAGACGGTCTATCATCCGGTCGGCACCTGCTCGATGGGCACGGTGGAGGGCAGCGTCGTCGACCCCGATCTCAAAGTTCATGGTGTAGAAGGACTTCGGGTGGCCGACGCCTCGATCATGCCCCGTGTCCCGCGCGGCAACACCAATGCCCCGACCATCATGGTCGGCGAAAAGTGCGCAGACCTCATCAAGGAGTCACGTTGACCGCCACCGTCGGAACACCCGCATCCGCAACAGCCTCGCCCGGCGCAACCTTTGAGTCGCTCAACCCCGCCAACGGCGATGTCGTTGGTGTGCACCCCGTCCACTCCAGCGCAGACGTCGACGCCGCGGTACAGCGCGCACGCGGCGCTGCCGACTGGTGGGGTGGCCTCTCGTTCGAAGAGCGGGCCGAATATCTGCTCACCTGGCGCAGTGTCATCACTCGTCGCATCGCCGCGCTCTCGGAGTTGGTGCACCTGGAGACAGGCAAACCGACCGGTGACGCGCAGCTCGAGATCGTCATGGCCATCGACCACATCGCCTGGGCCGCAAAGCATGCCAAGAAGGTGCTCAGCAGCCGGAAGGTCAAGTCGGGTCTGCTGATGGTCAACCAGGCCTCGACCGTCGAGTACCAGCCACTCGGCGTCATCGGAGTGATCGGGCCGTGGAACTACCCGGTGTTCACACCCTGCGGTTCCATCGCATATGCGCTTGCAGCCGGCAATGCCGTGGTGTTCAAGCCCAGCGAATACACCCCCGGCGTTGGGGAATGGCTCGCCGACAAGTTCAGCGAGGTCGTCGGCGGCCGTCCGGTGTTCCAGTTGGTCACCGGCTTCGCCGAGACCGGCAATGCGCTCTGCACCGCGGCAATCGACAAGCTCGCGTTCACCGGCTCCGGTGCGACCGGCAAGAAGGTCATGGCCGCCTGCGCGGAAAATCTCACACCCGTGCTGATCGAGGCCGGCGGCAAGGACTCGTTGATCGTCGACGACGACGCCGACCTGACCAAGGCTGCGGAGGCTGCGCTTTGGGGCGGGATGTCCAACGCCGGCCAGACGTGCATCGGCACCGAGCGGGTCTACGTGCACGAGAAGGTCTTCGACTCGTTCATGGCAGAGATCACCAGTCAGGCCAAGGATCTGCACGCCGGCCCCGACGGCAACATCGGCCCGATCACGATGCCGTCGCAGCTCGGCATCATCAAGAGCCACATCGTCGACGCCATCGCGAAGGGCGCCACCGTCGTGCTCGGCGGCGCGGACGCGGTCGGCGAGCGCTTCGTCCAACCGACGATCCTCACCCATGTGCCCGAGCACTCCACCGAGATGACGGACGAGACCTTCGGGCCAACGCTGGCGATCAATCCGGTCAAGAACATGGATGAAGCGATCGAACTCACCAACGCCACGAACTACGGACTCGCCGGGGCGGTGTTCGCCAAGAAGAACGGTGTCGACATCGCCCGCAGAGTGCGCTCGGGAATGACGTCGATCAACTCGGTGGTGTCCTTCGCCGGCGTACCGGCACTCCCGTTCGGCGGTGTGGGCCAGTCAGGCTTCGGACGCATCCACGGCCCCGACGGTCTGAAGGAATTCACCTTCGCCAAGGCAATCACCCGGCAGAAGTTCAAGCCGATGATGCTGCTGACGTCCTTCGCACGCGACGCCAAGACCGAGAGTCAGGTCGCTGGCCTGATCACGCTCCTGCACGGTGGCAAGAAGACCCTCAAGTAGGCCGCTGTGAACTGCAATATTCGTGGTGGCCAGGGCCGGGATCGAACCGGCGACCTTCCGCTTTTCAGGCGGTTACGTGTGTGGTTCAGATCCGTCTCTGCTGGTCAGAGCGGTGCAACACGGTTGAATTGGCCCCTCAGAGCACCTGTTCTAAAAGTTTGGCCCTATTTTGGCCCTATGGATCGGGCGCAAATGACCTTCCGGTAACGAACGGATAGTTCGCGTTCGACCACTTCGGAAGTGGGGCCTTCGGCGCGCGCCGGCCGGCGACGGCCGCGCCTTCGCGGTGCGCTGATGTCGCTGGCGGCGGGGCTGGTGATGGTGAACGTGACGGGCCAGGAGGTGGCGAATTCGGTGGCCGGTGTCAGATACTCCTGCAGAATCAGTTCAGCGAAGGTCGGTCAGGGCCGCACGAAACCGGCCAGCAGGGTCCCCATCTCGATGCGACCAGTCTTGGTAGCCACCACGGGGTCGCTCGCGGCGAACGCCCGCAGTGCAGCTTCATCGTCCGACTCCACCACGCCGAGCCCCCAAGAGCCCGTCGCGTCGAGTACCGGTCCGAAGATAACCATTTGTCCCGAGTCGATCAATGGCTGCCAATGGGCGGCGTGACGCGCCATGATCTCCCGCTCGGCGTCGGTCATATCGATCGCGAAGGTTGGCCGCGGAGCCAGGAGCCTGAATACGAAGGTCGCCACGCGCAAATTCTAAAACCGTCAGCGGCTGGCTACGTCGCTGGCCTACCTTTGGACCGGCGTTGACAACGGCGAGGTTTGAGCCGGATCGATGCGGCCGGCGGTCCGGACAGCTCTCTGATACCAATCCATCCTCACCCTTGATGCTTCCTGGGTTTTCGCCTGCGCCGGTTGATGTCCTCGTCGAACTTCTTGCATCTGCATGGCCCGGTGTCGCGGCTTACTTCGCCCGGCACGTTCACCCATGTCGGAGCGTGGCATTCTCCAACGCCGTCGGGCCTGTGATCACCGATCGCACGGTGACCGAATGTGCAGAAGCGGTAGTGCGTCTTGTCGAGCGGGTCGATTCTGTCGACAGCGGTTGAGCGATCCGGGCACGAGGCTGTTGCTGGTGCGCTTGCGGGGCTTCGCCGAGGGGTCGTTCCAGTACGGGCCGATTGGCCGCATGAGCTTCTCGTCGATCTCGTCCAGATCGACCCTGAGCGTGCGGTGGCGTGCGTAGCTGCCGATGCGGTAGCCACTGATCTCGCCTTCCATGATCAGGTTGCGCACGAACTTGGTGCTGATGCCTAGGTATTCTGCGGCCTCGTTGATGCTGATGTAGCGCCGGCTCACGACTGCCGCCGTACCCGGAACTGCTGGCTGTCAATTGATTTCACCACTGGAGCGACTTTAGGAGGTGCTGTCGACGCCACGGTGAATAAATTCGGAATAACCGCGTCGGCCCGCGAAGCTCATGCGCCAGGACGATGAGGGAATCGCCGCTGCCGCATCACAGATCGTTATTCGGGCCGCCTCAGTATTGCGCCCATCCGCCAGTGTCGTTTCGGGGAGGCGGGAGGGGAATCACCTCATCCCCCATCATGATTGAACCGTCAAGGCTAGCGGTCAGCCGGATCGAATTTGTTTCACGTTCCTGTAGACGCTGATCGAGCTCGTCCCGGTCTAAAGGCCAAGCGGATGCCTGGTGACAGTCGCCCACTAATCCATTGGTCGGCGTCGTCTTCTCCGTAAGGAGTACAAACCGGGATGGACCGGCACTTGGTTATACGGGACCCAGCAGGGAATTCGCGAGGCAGACGTCTTCCGCAGCGAGGGCAGCGGCCCGATTTGATGTTGCGGATGATCAAGTCGGCGGCCCACATCGCGCGATCAGCGAGACGCTCTTGGGTGCGCAGAACGTCAAGTCGTAGCCGTGCACCCCGCGCGCACCCAATGCGCGCTCCCGACTGCCATTCGGGGCGACCCCGTCGTCGAGCCAACGCGCCACCACCGCGCCATCGGCGGCCCCGCCGACGCGCTGCGCGTCGGTCAAACCGGTCAACGCTGCGACCCGATGGGTGTCCCCGGCCAGCAGCCACACCGGGGTACGGGTCTCGTGCTCGGAGTAGTACTCGCCCAGCCCACCGCTGGCGTGCTGCAGATCCCGTGTTGCGCGTTCGGCGGTGCTGGCGGTGTCGATGTAGTAGTTGATCGACCACCGCTTGAGCTTCGAGATTGTC
>JAOPVF010000528.1 GCA_025963195.1 Mycobacterium sp.
CGAGGCCGTCGCGTTCGAGGTATCGGCGCACGACGTCACGGACGACGGTGTCGTCGTCGGCGATCAGGACGCGCGTCATCGGTTCCACAGTATCTGCGCGGTTCGCCAACCTGCGCGGTTGTCACGGATTGGTCAGGTTTTTGCGTGATTGCGAGCGTCCAATCTGGTTAATGTCGTTCCGGTGAGTGGTTGTTGTCGGGTGACCGTGGTGATGCCCTGTCTGAACGAGGCCGTTTCGCTGCCCGGCGTCCTTGCCGACATCCCGGAGGGCTACGTGCCCCTGGTGGTCGACAACAACAGCACCGACGGCACCGCCGACGTCGCTCGCCGGTGGGGTGCGCAGGTCGTCGCCGAGGCCCAGCCGGGATACGGCGCTGCCGTGCACGCGGGGATCGTGGCGGCGTCGACGCCGGTCGTGGCGGTGCTCGACGGCGACGGGTCGATGGACCCCCGGGATCTGACGCGCCTCGTCGCCGAGCTCGATCGCGGCGCCGACATGGCGGTCGGCAGGCGCAGGCCTGCGCCAGGGGTGCGTTGGCCGTGGCACGCGCGTCTTGGCAACGCGGCGGTGTGCTGGCGGTTGCGCAGCCGCCATGGGCTCGACGTGCACGACATCGCGCCCATGCGGGTCGTTCGGCGTGACGCCGTGCTTGCGCTGGGCGTGACGGACCGGCGTTCCGGGTACCCGCTCGAGCTGCTCGTTCGTGCCGCGGCCGCGGATTGGCGAGTCGTCGAGTACGACGTGGCGTACGGACCGCGCACCGGCGGCAAGTCGAAGGTCAGCGGCTCCGTGCGAGGCAGTTTCACTGCGGCACTGGACTTCTGGCGAGCGATCTCGTGATCCCGGTAGCGCTGCTGGTGGTGGCCAAGGCTCCGGTGCCTGGGCTGGCCAAGACGCGCCTTGCGGCCACCGTCGGCGACGCGGCGGCCGCCGACTTCGCCGCCGCCTCGCTGTTGGACACCCTCGATGCCGTCGCGGACGCTCCGGTGGCGGCGCGCGTCGTGGCGCTGACCGGCGATCTCGCCGCGGCCAGCCGACGCGCCGAGCTCGAAGCCCGACTGTCCGAGTTCACGGTGATCGAGCAGCGCGGTGCGGGTTTCGCCGATCGGTTGGCCAACGCGCACGCCGACGCCTCGCGTACCGCAGGCGGAGTGCCGGTACTGCAGATCGGCATGGACACCCCACAGGTGACGCCGGGTCTGCTCGCCGACTGCGCGACGACGCTGTGCGGTGCCGATGCCGTGCTGGGATTGGCGTGCGACGGCGGCTGGTGGATCTTGGGCGTCACCCATCCGGACATGGCGGAATGCCTGCGAACGGTGCCCATGTCGCAACCGGACACCGGCGCTGTAACGCTTCGCGCTCTCGGTGACACGGGTAGGGACGTGCGGCTGGTTCCCGAGCTGGCCGACGTGGACACCTTCGACGACATCGCGGTCGTCGGGCGGGCGTGCCTGCAAGGGAGTCGATTCCATCAGCTCTGCTCGGTAGAAGGAGCATGACGTGTTTGGCAATCTCTACGACCGCGCCCTGACCGGTGAGCGATGTTGGATACGCCACCAGGACGGCAGCGTGCACGGCCTGCCGGTGCACAGCTGGCTTGGACGACTGCGCTCCGACCACGCCTTCGATCAGACGATGGTCGGGCTGTGCAACGGTCCCACGATCGACCTCGGCTGCGGTCCGGGACGTCTGGTCGCCAACCTGGTTGCGCGCGGGGTACCCGCACTCGGCATCGACCAGTCGGCCACCGCGGTCGATCTGGCCCGCCGCAGCGGGGCGCCCGCGCTTCGCCGCGACGTCTTCGGTCCGCTGCCCGGCGCAGGCAGATGGTCGACGGTGCTGCTCGCCGACGGAAACGTGGGTATCGGCGGTGATCCGTGGCGCGTGCTGTCCAGGGCGGGCGAGCTGCTGCGCACGGGTGGACAGTGCATCGCCGAATTCGACTGCGCGACCACGGGTGTGCAGGAGCGGTGGGTGCGGCTGGAGTCGGAGCGGACCGTCGGGCCGTGGTTCCGGTGGGCGGCGGTCGGAGTCGACGGCGCCCGCCAGCTGGCCGGTGACGTCGGCATGTCGATCATGGCCATGCGCACGATCGGGAATCGGGCCCTGGCGACACTGGCCGCGGCGTGAAACCCGCATCGCTGCGCGGTACGGCGGTCACGGCGCGGGTGGGTCTCGCCCTCGGCGTTGCGGTCGCAGTGTGCTTCCTGACCGGCCTGATCAGCCACTTCATCCAGCATCCACAGCCGTGGTTCTTCTGGCCCACCCGGCCGGTCTGGCTGTACCGGCTGACTCAGGGGCTGCACGTGATCTCCGGGATCGCGGCGATTCCGCTGCTCGTCGTGAAGCTGTGGTCGGTGTGGCCCAAGCTTTTCGAACGGCCGATCATCGGAGGCCTGGTCCGCCAAATCGAGCGGCTCTCGATCCTGGCGCTCGTCGCGTCGATGCTCTTTCAGCTCAGCACCGGCCTGCTGAACACGGCGCAGTGGTACGCGTTCGAGTTCTTCTTCACCACCGCCCATTACGCGATGGCGTACGTGGCCATCGGGGCCGTCCTGGTACACGTCGCCGTGAAGTTGCCGGTGATCCGCCGTGCGCTCGGTGAACCGCTCGACGAGGTGGCGGCGGCCGCATCCATCGGGCCGAGCCGGCGCTCGATACTCGTCGGCACGGGCCTTGCCGTCGCGCTGGCGACCGTCGTCACCGCGGGGCAAACGGTCCCCTGGTTGCGCAAACTCTCGGTGCTGGCGCCGCGCTCCGGTCAAGGGCCGCAAGGGGTTCCGGTGAATCGCTCGGCGATCGCCGCAGGCGTGATCCGGCGGGCGCAGTCGCCGGAGTACCGGCTGACGGTGACCAACGGCGCGACGACGAAGGCGTTCTCGGTTGCCGATCTCGCGGCCATGCCGCAGGCCACCCACCAGTTGCCCATCGCGTGCGTCGAGGGATGGAGCGCCAACGCCGAGTGGACAGGTGTGGTGCTTGCCGACCTGATCGCCGCCGTCGGCGCATCGCCCGACTCCGACGTGCGGATGATCTCATTGGAGCCGCCTGGCCCGTATTCGCGGACCGTCCTGCCTGCCAGGCACGCCCGCGACTCGCACACTCTGATCGCGCTGCGGCTCAACGGTGAAGTGCTCGACCTAGATCACGGGTTCCCGTGCCGTTTGATCGCGCCGTCGAGACCCGGTGTGTTGCAGACGAAGTGGCTGTCGCGGGTCGAGGTGGTGCCCGCATGACCCTCATCAGGATCGTCTTGGCGGCGGCCGGCCTGATGGCTGGCCTGTACGGCGCCTGGCTGCTGTGGGAGTTCCCCGTCGTGATCATCATGCGGATCGTGATCTGGGCGGTCGCGGGCGTGGTCTTGCACGACTTCGTCTTCGCACCGCTGTGCGCCGCGTTCGGGTTCGCGGGCCGACGGCTGATCCGCGGGCGGTGGTGGACGCCGGTCACGGTGGCGGCACTCTGCACCGCCGTGCTCGCCCTTCTCGCCATCCCCGTGTACGACAAGCCGGGCCTGCGGCCCGACAACCCTACGGTGCTCAATCGCGACTACCCACTGGGGCTTGCGCTTTCGATCGCAATCGTGTGGGCGTGTGTGCCGATCTACTACTTGATCGCGCGGCGGCTACCAGTTGGTCAGAATGAAGCTGTTGAGCAAGAGGGCGCCGACGACGTTGATGGCCAGCCACCACCGGTGTGACGGCGGCGGCAACTGCGCGGGCGCGGCGGTCAGCCAGATCATGAACGGCAACCAGATGCGTTCTGTCTCTGCCTTGCTCAACATCGACAGGTCGGCACACAGGATCGCCAGCAGCGCGGCCAGCACCACCATGTGCAGCCCCGAGCGGCGTTTGATCGCACTGATGTCGAAGGCCCTTGCGACCCCGGCGACGCTGCCGAGACCGATGGCGCACACCACGGAGGCCAGGTTCGCCCACGACCAGTACTGGAACGGCCGGTTGAGCGCGATGCCTTGCCAATAGCGTTCCTGTACCAGGGTGTAACCGTCGAACCACCAGAATCCGGCAGCCGCGAACACCGCGACGACGGCGAGCGCGACGAGCACGGCGGGGATCAGCGCCCGCAGCGCCGAGCGGAGGTCCTTGGCGGCGATCAGGACCGCGACGGCGGGAAGCGCGATGAGGCCGAGCCCGTAGTTGAGGAAGATCGCCCAGCCCAATGCCAGGCCGGCACCGGCGCCCGCCAGCAGCGAAAGGCGCGTCCTGCCGCGCACCGCCACCGCAAGCAGCGCGATGCCCCATGCCGCGACGCCTGCGAAGTAGCCGTCGGCCGACACCGCGACCCAGATGGCGGTCGGCGCGACGGCGACGAACGGGGCCGCCAGTCGCGCGGTCGCCTCGTCGGAGATCGCCCGCACCGCAACGACGATGGCGGCCGCCGCGCTGGAGCCCACCAGCAGGACCATGACAGCCGCCCATGCGCCGCCGCCGAGCCCGATGCGGTCCAGCCAGACGAACGTCAGCAGGGCGCCGGGTGGGTGGCCAGAGACGTGGGTGATCCATGAATTGGGTTGGAAGTCCAGGATCCTGCTCGCGAAAGTCCGGACGGCCTCGGGGATGTCGGTGATGGTCGGTACCTGGCGCAGGTACTCGTGCCGTGCCACCAGCCGGCCCGCGAAGCCGCGCTGCCAGCCGTCGATCATGGCCAGCGAGAACGCCCACCCGCAGGCCGCCGCCCACGTCGCCCAGGGCACTGCCCGCCACGGCAGGAGCTGCGCAACGGACTGGCCGACGAGCACCGCGGCGACGCCGATGACGATCGCGGGCACGGTGCCCCACCCGACGTGGGCGTTCCACCAGCCGAAGATGGGCGCGGTCTGGGCGAAGTCGCGGATCTGCTGGGACGTGCTGTTGATCAGCGGAGTCACGATGCCGAGGTGCAGGTGTGGAACCACGAACGCCGCGGCAACCAGGACGATCGCCAGTGCGACGGCGGAGCTCTCGCGGGCGTAGCGGCGACCGGTGGACGTCACGCCTAACCACACTATTGCGTCGTGGTGATCACCCCGCGGCGCCACGGAGCAGTGTCAGCACCGCGTCGTCGAGTGCCTCGGCGACCGCCGATGCCTCGTTGCCTGCATACGGCGCGATCGCGCTGGTCACCCGGTCGTAGGACACCGTCACGCCATCGGGCCGTTCGGCGATCAGGATCGTCACCGGAGCGTAAGAACCTGCGTCGCGCACGGTGGCGGTCATCTTGCTCATCGTGACCGGGTTGCCCGCGATG
>JAOPVF010000532.1 GCA_025963195.1 Mycobacterium sp.
GGTGGCGACGGCTTCCTGATCGCCAAGCCTGGCTGGGACCTGTCGCGCAAGTACATCGAATCGATCTGCGACGGCCTCGTCCCGGCATTGCAGCGGCGCGGCCTGACCCGCACCGAGTACACCAAACCCACTCTGCGCGAGACACTCCGCGAGTTCTGATGAGCACCCCTGCTGACTCTCCTCGCGTCCGGGACCATCACTAGCCCTCGACCGTGGAGCCATTAGGCCACCATTGTCCTGTTCGGCTTCGTCATGGCGATGACGGCGCCGATCGAACTGAACTACGCCATCAAACTGGGTCTGTCCACCGCCCAGGTGACCGTCTTCATCATGGTGTCGGCGCTGGGCGCCATCGCCGTCGACGTACTCGGCACCCGCGTCATCACCCGCATCGACGCGCGAGTGACGGTCGCGACCGGCCTCGTGCTGTTCGCGGCCAGCGAGGGGTGTTATGCCCTCTCCCAGGGAGCGCCTGGCCTGTTCGCCTCGCGTGTCCTCCAGGGGGTGGCGAGCGCGGCGATCGCCGGCGCGGCGCTGCAGGTCGCGGTCCGCATGCACAGCAGCAGTCCCCACCGCGTCCTCGGTTCCAACCAGGGACTTCAACTGCTCGGCGCGGCGTTCGGCGCACCCACCGGCGGCATCGTGGCCGGCCTGCTCACCGGATTGGACGGATACCGACTCAGCTTCTGGGTGTGCGCCGGACTCGGTGTGGTGGTCGCCGCCATGGCAGTCCTGCTGTTGCCCGGTTTGCCGCCCGCTCCCGACAGCGGCCGGCCCAGGATCGGGCTGCCCGACTTCGCCGTCCCTCCGTTGCTCCGCCTTGCGCTCTCATTGGGCCTGTTCGGCAACTACCTGCGCAGTGGGATCGAGAACACCGCCCTTCCACTGGTCGGCAACGCCTACGGCCTCTCGGCTGCCGGCATCGGCTTCGCGCTCGGCCTTCTGTCCGCGGTCGAGATCGGCGTGTTGGCGCTGTCCGGCCGCTTGTTCGACAGGATTCCACCGGCCCGCTGCCTGGCCGTCGCACTCGTGCTCGGCATCGGTGCGGTGATGGTTTTGGCCACCGTGCAGGACATGCGCGGGTTCTTGGTGGCGGCCGCCGCGTTCGGCGTCGTCGACGGCATCGCCCTGTCGGCCCCGCCCGTCCTGATCGTGGCGCTCAGCCCGAATGCGTCGACCGGGGTGGCGACCTATCGCATCGCCTGTGGCGTTGGGTCTTTCCTTGGCGCGGGCAGCGTCAACCTGCTCATCGCCGTGCTCGGGGCGGCCGGGGGTCTGGCGGTGGTGTCCGGAGTCCTCGCGGTCGGTGTCGTACTCGCCCGCAGCACCGGCAGGCGCATCACGCCGGGGTTCCCGGCGCCCGGCTGATTCGGCGCGTAACCGGCACCGGTGACGCCGTCCGAAACTTCGAGGCCCGGCGCGCAATCGCCCGGCAACGTGGACGATCTGCTGGCGATACCGGTTGCGTGTGGACTCCTTACCACAGGCGTCCGACAAGCCCGCAGGCAGGAGAAGTCATGGCAATTGCACAACCGTACGTCCCGGTCCCCCTGGTTCGGGTTCCCTCCCGGAGCAACGTCGCCCTCGCGCTCAACCAGTACTTCCGTGGCACGTCCGTCTCGAGCTGGATCGCCTTCGGTGCGCTCGCGGCGATGTTCCTGGTCGCGATCTTCGCGCACGTTCTCGCCCCCTTCGACCCGCTGGTGCCTGCTGGGAAGCCGATGACCGCACCCAGCGCCGAAAACTGGCTCGGCACAGACACCGTCGGTCGTGACCTGCTGTCCCGGGTACTCGTCGGCATGTCCACCAGCTGGTGGGGCGCGCTGGGCGTCGTCGCCTCCGGCGTCGTCATCGGGGGCGTCATCGGGCTCATCGCCGGCGCCTTCGGGGGGATCGTCGACAGCATGCTGATGCGGATCACCGACGTGTTCCTGTCGCTGCCAGGACCAATCCTGGCGATCGCCGTGGTGGCCGCGCTGGGTCCGTCCTACATCCACACGCTCATCGGGGTCTCGATCGTGTGGTGGCCGCTCTACACTCGGATCGTTCGGGCCGAGGTGCGCAAGCTGCGCGCCTCACCGCACATGGAGGCGGCCCGGATCGCAGGCGCCGGCTGGTGGCGCCAACTCACCCGCCACCTGTTGCCGGGTGCCGTCCCCGTCACCATCATCACCGCGAGCCTCGACATCGCCGCGCTGGTCCTGCTGCTGTCGGGCCTGTCCTTTCTGGGTCTTGGAGCACCACAGCCGGCGCCCGAGCTCGGCGCGATGAGTGCGCAGGGCATGACCCACATCTTCAGTGCGTGGTGGATCCCGATCTTCCCCGCCGTCGCGGTCGGGGTCATCGCAATCGTCAGCAACTTCGCCGGCGACGCGCTACGCGACCGCATCCGCGACCGCTGACCGAGGAGACACCGCGATGCTTCTCACGCTGACCCGGCGATTTCTCGGCGCCATCCCGGTTCTGCTCGCGCTCGTCGTGGTCGTCTTCACGCTGCAGAAGATTGCCCCTGTCGACCCGGTCGTGGCACTGATCGGCGACAAGGCGCCCCCGGAGGTCTACGAAGCCGCTCGGGAGAAGCTCGGCCTCAACGACCCGTTGCCAATTCAGCTCCTTTCCTACCTCGGCAAGGCGGTGCGGGGCGACCTCGGCATCTCCACGGTGACGCGGACACCGGTAGCGCACGACATCCTCGAATTCCTGCCGGTGACACTGGAACTGGTCTTCGTCGCAGGCATCCTGATCGCGGTCATCGGCTTCTTCCTCGGATTGTCGACCGCCCAGGGGTGGCGCGGATCGGGAGTACTGCGGGTGGTGATGATCTCCGGTGCGTCGGTGCCCGTGTTCCTCGCCTGCCTCCTTGCCATGCTCGTGTTCTACCGGTGGCTCGGCATCCTGCCTGCCACTGGGCAGACCTATGCGTACGACGCCCCCAGCGGCCCAACACATTTCCTGCTGATCGACAGCTTGCTGGCGGGTCGGCCTGCGTTGTTCGGGGACGCACTGGCACACCTCATCCTGCCAGCGCTCTGCGTCGCGATCACACCCGCGGTCGCCGTCGGCCGGGTGCTGCGCAGCAGTCTGGAGGGAACGATGCGGGCCGAATACACTCGCACCGCCAGGGCCAAGGGCCTAGGCGAGAAACGCATCTTGATCCAGCACGCGCTGCGCAATGCCGTCGGCCCGGTGTTCGCACTGCTGGGTCTGCAGCTGGCCGGCCTGATCGGCAACAGCATCGTCGTCGAGATGATCTTCGCCAGGCCCGGGATCGGCCTTTTCATCTCCCAAGCGATCTCCAAGGGCGACTTCAACACCATCGCCGGCATCACCCTGGTCATCGGCGTCCTCTACGTGCTGGCCAACATCGTCGTCGATGTCATGCAGGCGGCCGCGGACCCCCGAATCGCCGTCTGAGCCACATACGGGAAGCCGTTGAGCCTCAACGGGATCGCAGGCCATTGCGATCGCCCGCCAATGGCAAGCTCGCGGGTGTCAGGCCGAGCGCGAGGCACTCGCAGTGAAGGCGATCCGGTCGCTGCGCATCCTGAACTGCGACAGCGCGCGGGGCTGCCCGCTCTCGTCCTCGAGGATGTCCTCCAGGAAGATCATCGGCGCGCCGAGTTCGACGCCTACAAGGGCTGCGGACTGCTCGTCAGCCGCGGTCGCACCGATCGTGGTGCGGCTTCCGGTGATCCTGATGTCGAGCTGCCGCTCAAGGAAGAGGATGGCATCCGGCTCGTCGACCTCGAGATTGCAGCACTGATCGGGGTGCAGCGCGATGTAGCTGACCGAGATGCCCATCGGCTCGTTGTCCTGCAGCAGTAGCGATTCGATCATGAGAACCGTCCAGCCGGCCGGGACTTGCAGCCGTTCGCGCACCATGCGGAGGCCACCCAGGGTCCGATACTCGAGTGCCCTGAGCTCGGTGCGGATGCTGGCGTCGCCGCCGAACTCCGTGACGGGCGAGAGGTTGTTGATGCGCAGCATCAGCGACTTCGCCGAGCGGGTGCCGCGCTTGGGGCTGCGGGTGACCAGGCCCTCCTTGGCAAGCTGCTGTAGCACCGCACGGACGGTGTTGCGGCTCGCCGAGAGCGCGTCGATCAACTCGCCCTCGACCAGAGCCTGATCGGCGTGCCCGTTCTGCAGGGTCGACCGCAACAGGTCATAGGTCCGTCGCAGCGAGTTGTTGAGGCGGTCCGGTGTCTGCCGGTTCCGCTGGTAGAGCGTCTCGGGCCGCACGGGTCGGGTCGGTTCGGGCCTCATTGCACACCGCCGCCGTTCCAGAGCTCGCTTGGGCCGAACTTCATGAAGAACCTCCTGTTTCAGGTGGTTGCAGAAATGCGATGTGTCCAGATAACAAACGGTGTGTTTCCATCGCTCGCCGCTACGGAGTCGGGCGCTTTACGCGGGTGCCACGAGGCGGTGATCGCGGACACACCGAGTCGACGAGCTGGTGGCCGGAAGGTGTTGGCTACCGGCGCAATCGAGTCGTTCGGCATCCGACACGCGCCGATGACCCTTGACGGATCTGATGGGCCCCACGACCGACTGGACTGGACGGAGAGCATCACGTGGAAGGTGACCGGCGCATGCACCTGGCCTGGTTTCTCGGCAACGGTTTCGGAGTGCACGACTGGAACAGCCAATGGCGCGGCACGGCCGCTACGGACTGGATGAACGGCGAGTTCCACGTGGACTTCATCCACGCGCTCGAACGCGCGTGCTTCGACTACCTGATCATCGAGGACTCAGCGTATGTACCCGACGGCTACGAGGAGTCGACGCGGTACTACCTCCAGCACGCCAGGGCGGTTCCCAAACATGATCCGGCAGTGCTGGCCACGGTCATGCTCACCGCCACCCGGCGCATCGGCGTTGTGCCAACCCTTGCCGTTACGGAGTACCAGCCCTACCTGCTGGCCAGACTCGTTGCGACGCTGGACAATCTGTCCGGCGGCCGAGCTGGGTGGAACATCGTGACGGGCAGCTCTGACCGGGCGGCCCAGAACTACGGCAAGCAGGCCCAGCCCGCGCATGATCTGCGCTACGAGATCGCTCAGGAGATGACCGACGCCGCCTGTGCGCTGTGGTCGTCGTGGGACGCCGACGCCGTTGTCGCCGACCTCGAAGCCGAGATGTTCGCCGACCACAGCAAGGTGCGCGCGGTGGACTTCAACGGCCGGTTCTTCCGAACCCGCGGGCCGTTGAACACCACGCCGCCGCCCCAGGGCAGGCCCGCGCTGATCCAGGCCGGAGGATCGAGCGCTGGCCGCGACTTCGCGGCGCGAAATGCCGACAGCGTCATCGCGGCGGCGACATCCGTCGAGGAGATGAAGGAGTACCGCGACGACGTCCGCGGTCGCGCCGAGGCGGCGGGGCGGGACCCGAACCAGGTCAAGGTGCTCTTCCTGTGCACGCCCTACCTGGGTGAGACACATGCTGAGGCGGTGGACCGCAAGAAGCGGCACGACGACGAGATGTGGCAGAACCCCGAGGCCGGACTGGCCAGCCTCGGCTTCATCACCGACATCGACTTCTCGCCCTATGACGTCGACACACCGTTGAAGGATCTGGCCGCCACGTTCGAGACCAACGGCCACCAAAGTTCACTGGCCGCCCGTCTGGGCGATCCACGGCGCACCCTACGAGAGGTGGCGGCGCAAGCCCACGCCGTCGAGCCCGTCGGCACGCCGGCAGAGGTCGCCGACGAACTGGGCAAGATGGTGGCCGAGGTCGGCGGCGACGGGTTGCTCTTCGTGGCCGGACCGCTCAACCGGCGGGTGGTCGCCGAGATCGCCGATGGCCTGGTGCCGGAGCTACAGGTGCGTGGACTGGCGCGTACCCGCTACGACTCACCGCACCTGCGCGGTAACCTGACGAGCTTCTGAACGGGCCGATGCACAGG
>JAOPVF010000203.1 GCA_025963195.1 Mycobacterium sp.
GGCTCACGTGTCTGGGTTGGCCGGAGAAGCACGGCGGACGCGGGATGTCCGTGGCGCACCGTGTCGCGTTCTACGAGGAGTACGCCCGCGCGGACGCGCCCGACAAGGTCAACCACTTCGGTGAGGAGCTTCTCGGCCCAACGCTGATCGCATTCGGCACCGCCGAGCAGCAGGAGCGGTTCCTGCCGAAGATTCTCGACGTCACCGAGCTGTGGTGTCAGGGCTACTCCGAGCCCGGCGCGGGCAGCGATCTCGCCAACGTGTCGACTGCGGCCGAACTCGACGGCGATCAGTGGGTGATCAATGGGCAGAAGGTATGGACGTCGCTGGCGCACTTGTCGCAGTGGTGTTTCGTCGTCGCCCGCACCGAGAAGGGCTCCAAGCGGCACGCCGGCCTGTCGTATCTGCTGGTGCCGCTTGAGCAGCCAGGTGTGAAGATCCGTCCCATCGTCCAACTCACCGGCGACTCCGAGTTCAACGAGGTGTTCTTCGACGACGCCCGCACGGACGCCGACCTGGTGGTCGGCGAACCCGGCGACGGCTGGCGCGTGGCGATGGGCACGCTCACGTTCGAGCGTGGGGTGTCCACCCTGGGGCAGCAAATCCGTTACGCGCGTGAACATTCCGGCCTCGTCGAGCTGGCGAAGGTCAACGGTGCCATCGACGACCCACTGATCCGCGAGCGGCTGACGCGATCATGGACTGGACTGCAGGCCATGCGGTCGTACGCGCTCGCAACCATGGATGTCGAACAACCCGGGCAGGACAACGTTTCGAAGCTGTTGTGGGCCAACTGGCATCGCGAGCTCGGCGAGATCGCCATGGACGTGCAGGGCATGGCGGGACTGACGCTCGACGGCGGCGAGTTCGACGAATGGCAACGGCTGTACCTGTTCTCGCGCTCGGACACCATCTACGGCGGATCGAACGAGATTCAACGTAACATCATCGCCGAGCGGGTGCTCGGCCTACCGAGAGAAGTCAAAGGATGACGGACTTGTCGGCCGCGCCGAAGGAGATCGAGGGACACGGCCTGCTCACGGGCAAGGCCGTCCTGGTGACGGCGGCCGCCGGTACGGGCATCGGCTCGTCGACGGCTCGGCGGGCACTCGCCGAGGGCGCCGACGTCGTGGTCTCCGACTACCACGAACGGCGGCTGGGCGAGACCCGCGAGGAGCTCGCCGGGCTCGGACTGGGCCGCGTCGAGGCAGTGGTGTGCGACGTGACCTCCACCGAAGCCGTTGACGCACTCTTCACCGGCGCGGTCGAGAAGTTGGGACGCATCGACGTCCTGGTCAACAACGCTGGCCTTGGCGGCCAGACACCCGTCATAGACATGACCGACGACGAATGGGACCGGGTCCTCAACGTCACGCTGACCTCGGTCATGCGCGCTACCCGCGCGGCGCTGCGCTACTTCCGCGACGTCGGCCACGGCGGCGTCATCGTCAACAATGCCAGCGTGCTCGGCTGGCGCGCACAGCACTCGCAGTCGCACTACGCCGCCGCCAAGGCCGGCGTGATGGCCCTGACCCGGTGCAGCGCAATCGAAGCCGTGGAGTTCGGCGTCAGGATCAACGCGGTGTCGCCGAGCATCGCAAGGCACCAGTTCCTCGAAAAGACCAGCAGCTCCGAACTGCTCGACCGGTTGTCATCGGACGAGGCGTTCGGCCGGGCGGCCGAACCGTGGGAAATCGCCGCCACCATCGCATTCCTGGCCAGTGAGTACTCCAGTTACCTCACCGGCGAAGTGATCTCGGTGTCGAGCCAACGCGCCTGACGGCCGAGAAATCTCCACGGTATCTTCACAATCACTGACCGGTTGCTCCACAACCAGCACATACAGTCGGTCGTGTGAAGCGAATACTGGTGGTCGAGGACGAGCCGACGATCCTCGCCGCCGTGGTCACCAGGTTGCGTGCCGAGGACTTCATGGTGGAGACCGCGGTCGACGGGCCGTCGGCGGTGGCGACAGCCGCGGCGACCGCGCCCGATCTCGTCGTGCACGACGTGATGTTGCCGGGGTTCGACGGCCTCGAGGCGTGCAGGCGGATCCAGGCCGAGCGGTCCATCCCGGTGTTGATGTTGACCGCCCGCAGCGACGAAACAGACATGCTGATCGGCCTCGGCATCGGCGCCGACGACTACCTCACCAAGCCGTTCAGCATGCGCGAGCTCGTCGCCAGGGTGCGGGTGCTGCTGCGTCGGATGGATCGAGCGGGAGACGTGCAGGCGCTGTCGGTCGGCGGCTATCGACTTGATCTGCAGGAGCGCAGAGTTCACCACGGCGACCGGGAAGTCCATCTGACCCGCATCGAATTCGACTTGCTCGCCTTCCTTGCCGGCCGACCGCGCACCGCAGTCAGCCGGGAGACACTGCTCGAGTACGTGTGGGGCTGGACGTCCAGCGTGGAGAGCCGCACCGTGGATACCCACGTGAAGGCGTTGCGGCGCAAGCTGGGTGCCGACCTGATCCGGACGGTGCACGGCGTCGGCTATGCGCTGGAGGTACCCCGATGAGCGGTCTGGCCGGGTGGTGGGACCGACTCCCGCGCCCGCTCGACCCGTTCGCTTCGTTCAAGATGAAGATGGGTCTACTGGTGGGCAGCGCAATCGTATTGGCTTCCTTCACCTTCTGGATAGGCGCCAGCTGGCAGTTCCGGTATGCGCTGCTGGCCGCCTTGGTCACCTCGTTGGCGCTCACCCAGTTCCTTGCGCACGGCATGACTTCGCCGTTACGGCAGATGACCGCCGCTGCCCGCGCCATGGCACGCGGCGACTACAGCTTGCGGGTGCGCGCGACATCCCGTGACGAAATCGGGCAATTGGCAACGGCATTCAACCAGATGGCTGCCGATCTCGGTGCTGCAGACGAGTACCGGCGAGGCCTGATCGGCAACGTCTCACACGAGCTGCGCACACCGATCGCCGCTCTGCACGCGGTGCTCGAGAACGTCGTCGACGGCGTCGCGGACCCCGATGCCGAGACCATGCGTATGGCGTTGTCCCAGACCGCGCGCCTTGGCGAGCTCGTGACCAATCTGCTCGATCTCTCCCGTCTCGAAGGCGGGGCGATTCCATTGCAGCTCGAACTGTTCCGGGTCGACGAGTTTCTCCGCGAAGCCATCGAACACGTCGCGGTGTCACCCGCCGACGTGCGGATCGCAGTGGCCGTTTCGCCGTCCGACCTGGCCGCAGTGGCGGACCCCGCACGCCTGCGGCAAGTCGTCGTCAACCTGGTCGACAACGCCGTACGGCACAGTCCGCCTGGCGGCCGGGTGTCGGTGCAGGCGAGTGTGGGCGAGCTGGGAGGTTTGCGGCTGGACGTGTGCGACGAGGGACCCGGTATTCCGCCCGCCGAGCGGGAACTGGTCTTCCAGCGCTTCAGCCGCGGCGCCACGTCCGCCGGTGGCACCGGGCTCGGTCTGGCGATCGCCCGATGGGCGGTCGAATTGCACGGCGGCACGGTCGAAGTGGTCGACGTCCGAATGGGATGCCGGATCAGGGTGGCGCTGCCCGATCTGGCGACGGTGGAGGAGCTCGCATGACGATGATGGTTCCGGGCATGTACGGCTACCCGCCACCCCCACCGCCTCCTGCTCCGCTCCTGAACGGTCCGGCGCTGCCGGCATACGGCGAACCGGGTTGGACGGTATGGCCGCATCGCATCTGGCCGATCGACCCGCTGGCCTCCGCATCGCGTCGTCTCGTGGTGCTGGCGCTCTTCGCAGGCATCGTGGGCACCGCACTTTGGCGGCCGTCCGTCCTGAGCGTCGGGTACCTCGTCGTGGGCGTCGTCGGGTTCGGAGTCATCTACGGCACCGCCGATCGTCGACCTACCCATGCGGAATGGCTCGGGATCGCCTCGACCCTGGCGCTTCTCGCCGTCCCCGGCCTGCTTGCGGCCGAATGGGTTGGCGGGCTGTGCATCATCGCGGCGTGGATGGTGGGATGGTGCACGCTCGTCGGCGGCCGCACGTGGACCGCGGTATTCACGGGCCCGTTCGTGCCATGGGTGTTACCGGGGCGCGTGCTCGGCTGGGTGCGCCGCTCGGAGCGCGTCGTGGGACTGCGGGGAATGGGCACTTCCAGCCTAGTCCGCGGGCTCGTCGTCGTCGGCATCACCGTGGTGCTCGGGCTGGTGTTCGGCGCGTTGTTCGCGGCGGCCGACCCGGCCTTCGCGCGGCTGGTAGGGAATCTGGTGCCCGCCTTCAGCGTGGGCGAATTCACCGCCCGCGCCGTGGTTTTCGGGATGGTGCTGGCCCTCGTCTTGTTCGGTGGTTACGCCGTGCGATTCGCACCGAAGCTGGACGCCATGGCCCCGAAGAGGATGCATCCTGTGCAGCGGTGGGAGTGGGCGGTGCCGCTCGGCGTGCTCGACGTGCTGTTCATCGCCTTCGTGACGGTGCAGGCTGCCGTTCTGTTCGGTGGCCATACGCACGTGCTGGAGACCGAAGGGCTGACGTACGCCGAATACGCCAGGCAGGGGTTCTGGCAGCTGCTCTGGGTCTCCGCACTGACCCTGCTGGTGCTCAGCGTCGTCATTCGGGTGGCGGGGCGCGTGACCGCCGCCGACCGTCGACTGCTGCGGGTTCTCGTCGGAACCCTCTGCGCCACTTCGGTCGTCGTGGTGATCTCGGCGATACATCGAATGTGGTTGTACCAGCAGGCCTACGGTTTCAGCGCCGAGCGGGTGATGGTGGTGACGATCGAGCTGTGGCTCGGGGCGGTGTTCGTCCTCATCGCCGTGGCGGGCATCCGGATGACGGCGCGGTGGCTTCCCCGTGCGGTTCTGGTGGCGGGCGCGGTGGCTCTGCTCGGGATGGCCGCCATCAATCCCGAGAGACTGATCGCCGATCGCAACATCGACCGCTACGAGCAGATCGGGCTGTTGGACACCGACTACCTGCTGTCCCTGTCGCAGGACGTGGAGCCTGCACTTCGGCGGCTTCCGGAGGAGATCCGGCAGTGCGTGAGGTACCGCGACCGCGAGCCCGACGCCTGGTACGAATTCAACGTCTCGCGGTCGCGCGCCACCGGCGAAGGCACGGCATCGTGGGAGTCGTGCGAGGCGTACTGGACGCGTTCCGACTGACGAGAGGCCCGCGGTAGCCAAGCAAGCGCTTGGTCGATATAGTGGGCGGGTGGACAAGGCGCCTCCGAGCCGCCGCGACGAGCTTCTCGAGCTCGCCGCGACGATGTTCGCCGACCGCGGGCTGCGTGCGACGACCGTGCGCGACATCGCCGACTCCGCAGGCATCCTGTCTGGCAGCCTCTATCACCACTTCAAGTCCAAGGAACAGATGGTCGAAGAAGTCCTCGGCGACTTCCTGGATTGGCTCTTCGAGCGGTACCAGCAGATCGTCGACACCCAGCCGGACCCGCTGGAGCGCGTCAAGGGACTGTTCATGGTGTCGTTCGAGGCCATCGAGCATCGCCACGCACAGGTCGTGATCTACCAGGACGAAGCCAAGCGGCTCTCGACGCTCCCGCAGTTCGGCTTCGTCGAGGCGCGAAACCGCGAACAGCGCAAGATGTGGGTCGACGTGCTGAAGGAGGGGATGACGGCAGGCGCGTTCCGGCCCGACATCGACGTCGACCTCGTGTACCGCTTCATCCGGGACACCACATGGGTCTCGGTCCGCTGGTATCAGCCCGGCGGACCGCTCACGGCCGAGGAAGTCGGCCGGCAGTACCTCGCCATCGTTCTTGGTGGCATCACGAAAGTAGAAGGAGACTAGACATGGCTTCAGCCTCGCCGGCGTACGTCATCGACGCCGTACGCACCGCGGTCGGCAAGCGCAACGGAGGGTTGGCCGGGGTTCACCCCGTCGATCTGGGTGCGGCGGCGTGGCGTGGCCTGTTCGAGCGCAACGACGTCGACCCCAGCGCGGTCACCGACGTCATCGCGGGTTGCGTCGACGCCATCGGTGGCCAGGCGGGCAACATCGCGCGCCTGTCGTGGCTGGCGGCGGGCTTCCCGGAAGAAGTGCCCGGCGTGACGGTCGACCGCCAGTGCGGATCGAGCCAGCAGGCCATTTCCTTTGGCGCACAGGCAATCATGTCGGGCACCGCGGACATCATCGTCGCCGGCGGCATGCAGAACATGAGCCAGATCCCGATCAGCTCGGCGATGATCGTCGGCAAGGAGTTCGGCTTCACCTCGCCGACAAGCGAGTCGAAGAGCTGGCTGCACCGCTACGGCGACCAGGAGATCTCGCAGTTCCGCGGCTCCGAGTTGATCGCCGAGAAGTGGAACATCTCGCGCGAGGAGATGGAGCAATACTCGCTGACCAGCCACCAGCGGGCTCAAGAGGCGATCCGCGCCGGCTACTTCGAGAACGAGATCATTCCGGTGGACGGCTTCGTCATCGACGAGGGCCCGCGCGATACGTCCCTCGAGAAGATGGCTGAGCTCAAGACTCTGGTCGAGGGTGGCCGTTTGACGGCCGCGATGGCCAGCCAGATCTCTGACGGCGCCAGCGCAGTGCTGTTGGCATCGGAAAGCGCAGTGCAGGCCCATAACCTCAAGCCGCGCGCCCGCATCCACCACATCAGCGCGCGCGGTGCGGATCCGGTGTTCATGCTGACGGGTCCAATCCCCGCGACGCACTACGCGCTCGAGAAGACCGGGCTGACAATCGAGGACATCGACACCGTCGAGATCAACGAGGCCTTCGCACCCGTCGTGATGGCGTGGCTGAAGGACACCAAGGCCGATCCCGCCAAGGTCAATCCGAGCGGCGGCGCCATCGCCCTTGGTCACCCGCTCGGAGCAACGGGCGCAAAGCTCTTCTCGACGATGCTGAACACGCTGGAGCGCACCGGAGGTCGCTACGGCCTGCAGACGATGTGCGAGGGCGGCGGGACCGCCAACGTCACCATCATCGAACGCCTCTAGCCCTTCCCGTCGTTTGTGAATCTGGCGACGCCACCCAGGCGTGTCGCGTCGCCAGATTCACACACGCGGGAATGTCGGTGGTTGTTGGCAACATTCGGCCATGGCAGAGCTACCGTGGCCCTTCGTCGGGTCGGAGGCGTTGGCGGCGCGCGTGATTCCCGAACGCGCGATGCGGACGCTCTACGAACCCGTGTATCCCGATGTCTACATCCCATGGCGTGTCGCACCGTCGGCGGTCGCGCGGGC
>JAOPVF010000206.1 GCA_025963195.1 Mycobacterium sp.
CCGCCGGTGCCCGCCCAGGGCCTCGGCGTTCGAGAATTCGGCGACTACGACCTCGCCGAGCTACGTGAGTACATCGACTGGCAGCCGTTCTTCAACGCCTGGGAGATGAAGGGCCGCTTCCCCGACATCCTCAACAATCCGGTCGCCGGCGAGACTGCCCGCAAGCTGTACGACGACGCCCAGGAGATGCTCGACACCTTGATCAAGGAGAAGTGGCTGACCGCCAACGGCGTAATCGGGTTCTTCCCGGCGAACGCGGTCGGCGACGACATCGAGGTGTACACCGACGAGACCCGGACCGAGGTGAAGACCAAGCTGCACAACCTGCGTCAGCAGGGCGAACACCGGGCCGGCATCCCGAACCGGAGCCTCGGCGACTTCATCGCGCCCAAGGACACGGGTCTGGCCGACTACGTCGGCGCCTTCGCCGTCACCACGGGGCTCGGCAGCCACGACAAGATCGTCGAGTTCAAGGCGGCCAATGACGACTACAGCGCGATCCTGCTGGAGTCGCTCGCCGACCGGTTGGCCGAGGCGTTCGCCGAACGGATGCACCAGCGGGTTCGCAAGGAGTTCTGGGGATTCCAGCCTGACGAGCAGCTGGACAACGAGGCACTCATCGGTGAGAAGTACGTGGGAATCCGCCCTGCCCCCGGTTATCCGGCCTGCCCGGAGCACACCGAGAAGGCGACGCTCTGGGAGTTGATGGACGTCAAGGAGCGGACCGGCATCGAACTGACCGAGTCGATGGCGATGTGGCCAGGTGCCGCCGTCAGCGGCTGGTACTTCTCGCATCCGCAGTCGCAGTACTTCGTGGTCGGCCGGATGGCCCAGGACCAGGTCGCCGACTACGCGAAGCGCAAGGGCTGGACCCTGACCGAAGCCGAGCGCTGGCTCGGCCCCAACCTCGGCTACAACCCCGAGGACTGAGCTAGACGAAGAGTTCGGCGTTCTGCGCCGCCCATTGCGCCACGGTCTGAGCCGGCGTCCCGGTCAGCGTGGCCACCAGTGAATTGGCCTGCTGCTTAGCTGGGTGTTGACCACGCCGGACGCGGTGATGGCGTCGGAGTGCTCCTGCCAGTGAGCGCCCCCCGAAAGTGCCACCTCAGCGACTCCGGGTCGCCGAGGTAGCCGACGGCGGGTGGTCATGAATTTCACGCTAACGCGGGCCCATGACAGAATTGGGACGTGCAAGCAGTGCTCTGGGACATGGACGGCACGCTTGTCGACTCCGAAAAGCTCTGGGACGTCTCGATGCAAGCGCTGTACGCGCGGCTCGGTGGGGTTCTGACACCCGAGGTGCGGGAGTCGACCGTCGGAGGTTCTTCGGAGAGCGTCATGCATGCCGTGTACTCCGACCTTGGTCTGCAGCTGGAGCCTGCGGCGATGGCCGAATCCGCGGACTGGCTGCACGACTACACAGGTGAGCTGTTCGAGGCGGGGTTGCCGTGGCTACCAGGAGCCCAGGAGCTCCTCGAGAAGCTCGTCGCGGCAGGCGTACCGCTGGCTCTGGTCACCAACACCCGCCGCAACCTCACCGAGCGCGCGCTGAACAGCATTGGCCGGCACTACTTCTCGGTGACCGTGTGCGGCGACGAGGTGGTGCATGCCAAGCCGGCCCCCGACCCGTACCTGCGCGCCGCCGCGTTGCTAGGCTTCGCCTCCTCGCAGTGCCTCGCCGTGGAGGACTCGATCACGGGCACCGCAGCGGCCGAGGCCGCAGGCTGCCCGGTCCTGGTGGTGCCGAACGACGTCGACGTGCCTGGCGGCCCCCACCGCAGGCACGTGAGTTCGCTGAGCGAACTCGGCGTCGACGATCTGCGGGACATCTTCGCGAGCCTCTCCGGCGTGCGCGACGAACAGACTGCCTGACCCGGCGAAAAACCGGCCGGGATACGGCCATATCGCTCCTTCGACTGTGCAATCGTAGATGTGACACCCGTCACGCAGCGTTGCGGAAGGAAGCCTCATGGCCGGTCAAGGTCCCCCAGTCGACGACTCCACGTCGGCAATCACCGACGAGGACTTCTCGTCGGGGCGCACAGCCATCAGGATCGCGTCGGTAGCGGCGCTTGGTGGTCTGCTGTTCGGTTACGACAGCGCGGTCATCAACGGCGCGGTGGACTCCATCCAGGAGGACTTCGGTATCGGCAACGCCGAGTTGGGCTTCGCCGTCGCCTCGGCTCTGCTCGGCGCCGCCGCGGGCGCCATGTCCGCGGGCCGGATCGCCGACAAGATCGGGCGCATATCGGTGATGAAGATCGCGGCGCTGTTCTTCCTCGTCAGCGCATTCGGGACGGCGCTGGCGCCCAACGTCGAGGTCGTCGTTCTCTTCCGGATCGTCGGCGGTATCGGCGTCGGCATCGCATCGGTGATCGCGCCCGCCTACATCGCCGAGACCTCACCACCGAGCATCCGCGGTCGTCTCGGCTCGTTGCAGCAGCTCGCCATCGTGTCCGGGATCTTCCTGTCCTTCGTGGTCAACTGGCTACTGCAGAAGGCTGCTGGCGGCCCCAACGAACAGCTCTGGCTCGGGCTCGATGCCTGGCGCTGGATGTTCCTGGTGATGGCCATTCCCGCGATCGTCTACGGCGGATTGGCGTTCACGATCCCGGAATCGCCACGGTATCTCGTTGCCAGCCACAAGATTCCGGAAGCCCGCAAGGTGCTCAACATGCTGCTTGGCGCGAAGAATCTCGAGATAACGATCACCCGGATCCGGGAAACGCTGGAGCGCGAGGACAAGCCGTCGTGGCGGGACTTGAAGAAACCGACCGGCGGCATCTACGGCATCGTCTGGGTGGGCCTCGGGTTGTCCGTCTTCCAGCAGTTCGTCGGCATCAACGTGATCTTCTACTACTCCAACGTGCTGTGGCAGGCGGTGGGGTTCAGCGCCGACAAGTCGGCCATCTACACCGTGATCACCTCGGTGATCAATGTGGCGACCACTCTGATCGCCATCGCGCTGATCGACAAGATCGGACGGAAGCCGCTGCTGCTCATCGGTTCATCGGGCATGGCCATCACCCTGATCACCATGTCGGTGATCTTCGCCAACGCCGCACTGGTCGATGGGAAGCCGAGCCTTCCAGGTGCGTCGGGTGTCATTGCGCTGATCGCCGCGAACCTCTTCGTCGTGGCGTTCGGCATGTCGTGGGGACCGGTGGTCTGGGTGCTGCTGGGCGAGATGTTCCCGAACCGCATCCGTGCGGCGGCGCTCGGCTTGGCGGCGGCCGGACAGTGGGCGGCCAACTGGCTGATCACCGTGACGTTCCCGGGGTTGCGCGAACACCTCGGCCTGGCCTACGGGTTCTACGGGCTGTGCGCGATCCTGTCGGGTGTGTTCGTGTGGAAGTGGGTCATGGAGACCAAGGGCGTCTCCCTCGAGGACATGCACGCTGAAGTGCTTCACGTGGAGAAACCCGCCGGGGCGACCGGAGTCAGCTAGTCGCTGCAGCGAAACCGAGGTGACTTCAGCGGTAGGCACGTGGAACAATCGCCTGCCGTGAAGACCTTCGACGCCCTGTTCGCCGAACTCACCGAGCGGGCACGTACCCGCCCGGAGGGGAGCGGCACGGTCGCCGCCCTCGATGGCGGGGTGCACGGGCTGGGCAAGAAGATCCTCGAGGAGGCCGGCGAGGTGTGGTTGGCGGCCGAGCACGAGGGCGACGAGGCGCTGGCCGACGAGATCAGCCAGTTGCTGTACTGGACTCAGGTGCTGATGATCTCGCGCGGGCTCTCGCTCGACGACGTGTACCAGAAGCTATGAACGATTCTCTTCGCGCAAGCGGCTCATCGACGAACGGGATGCTGCGGGTCGCCGTCCCGAACAAGGGCGCGCTGAGCGAATCGGCCGCCGAGATCCTTTCCGAGGCGGGCTACCGTCGCCGAAGCGACCCCAAGGACCTCACGGTCGTCGATCAGCCCAACAACGTCGAGTTCTTCTTCTTGCGGCCCAAGGACATTGCGATCTACGTCGGTTCGGGGCAGCTGGACCTCGGGATCACCGGCCGCGATCTGGCACAGGACGCCGACGCCCCAGTGTCCGAACGGCTGGCGCTCGGGTTCGGCTCGGCCACCTTCCGCTATGCCGCTCCCGCTGGGCAGAGCTGGAGTGTGGAGGACCTGGCGGGCAAGCGGATCGCCACGGCGTATCCGCATTTGGTGCGAAAGGACTTGGCGAGCCGCGGGATTGAGGCCACCGTGATCCGCCTCGACGGGGCGGTGGAGATCTCCATCCAGCTGGGCGTTGCGGATGCCATCGCCGACGTGGTGGGTTCGGGACGCACCCTGCGACTGCACAACCTGGTGGCGTTCGGCGACTCGCTGTGTGACTCGGAGGCAGTGCTGATCGAAGGGGCCGAGCCCGACCAGGACGGGGCGGCCGCGCGTGACCAACTCGTCGGACGCGTGCAGGGCGTCGTGTTCGGCCAGCAGTATCTGATGCTTGACTATGACTGTCCGCGAACGGTCCTCGATGCCGCGACGGAGGTCACCCCCGGACTCGAGTCGCCCACCATCGCCCCTCTGGCGGATCCGGCTTGGGTTGCGGTGCGGGCTCTGGTACCTCGCCGCGACGTCAACTCGATCATGGACGAGCTCGCCGCCATCGGCGCGAAGGCGATCCTGGCATCAGACATCAGGTTCTGTCGCTTCTGACCGGCTTGGATGCTAACTTCCTGCCATGACGCAAGTGCTAGTCATCGTCCTCGCACTACTCGTCGGCTTCGTGGCAGGTTTGCGGGCGCTGACCCCGCCCGCCGTGGT
>JAOPVF010000558.1 GCA_025963195.1 Mycobacterium sp.
TGCACACCCCGGGCGCGACGCGTCCCGACCGGCCTGCCCGTTGTGCGGCCGATGCCTGTGAGATGGGCTCGATCGGGAGACGCTGCACCTTGGTCCGTCGGCTGTAGCGGGAGATGCGCGCGGTGCCCGGGTCGACGACGTAGCGGACGCCGGGCACGGTCAGCGAGGTCTCGGCGACGTTGGTGGCGAGCACGACGCGGCGGCCGGCATGCGGCTCGAACACCTTCTGCTGCTCGGTCGTTGGCAGCCTGGCGTACAGCGGCAGCACCTCGGTGTGTTTCAACGTCGCGCGCAAAGCCTCTGCGGTATCGCGGATCTCGCGCTCGCCGGACAGGAATACCAGCACGTCGCCGGGTGGTTCGGCTTCGAGTTCGGCGACGGCGTCGACGATGGCCTCGGTCTGATCGCGGAGCACCGTCCTGACTACCTCGTGGTCGGGGTCGTCCGGGTCGTCGTCATTCGTTGACGGCACCGCGACTTCCAGTGGCCGGTATCGGATCTCGACCGGGTACGTCCGGCCCGATACCTCGACGATCGGTGCTTGTCCGCTGGATCCATGTTCGCCTCCGGCGAAGTGCGCCGCGAACCGACCCGGCTCGATCGTCGCCGACGTGACGATCACCTTGAGGTCCGGCCGCCTCGGCAGCAGCTCGCGGAGATAGCCGAGCAGAAAGTCGATGTTGAGGCTGCGCTCGTGGGCCTCGTCGAGGATCAGGGTGTCGTAGCGCAGCAGCCGACGGTCGCGCTGCATCTCGGCGAGCAAGATGCCGTCGGTCATCAGCTTCACCAGCGTGCGGTCGCTGGCCTGATCGGTGAACCGGACGGTGTAGCCGATGGCCTCGCCGAGCGGGACCTGCAGTTCGTCGGCGATGCGCTGCGCGACCGTGCGCGCGGCGAGCCTGCGCGGCTGGGTGTGGCCGATGGTGCCGCGAATGCCGCGGCCGACCTCCAGGCAGATCTTGGGCAGCTGTGTGGTCTTGCCCGATCCAGTCTCACCGGCGACCACGACCACCTGGTTGTCCATGATGGCCTTGGCGATCTCGTCGCGGCGCTCACTTACCGGCAGGTCGGGGTAGGTGATGGTCGGGACGGCGGCGATGCGGGTCGCGACGAGCGCCTCGGCGGCGACGAACTGCTCGGCGATCCTTCCGATGGTTGCCGGGTCGCTCCCCCGGAGACCCTTCAGCCTGCGGCCGAGCCGGGAGGCGTCACGGATCGTCAGCCCGTCGAGCCGCGCACGCAGCTCTGGCACGGACGGTTCGGACACTCCGGCAACGATAGTTGACCACCGGGTTCGTACCTTTCCGCATCTTCGGCTTACATGGAGACGGTGAGTCGGCGAATCCTGAATGCGTGTTTCCGGTTGATCCTGCCGCTGGCGTTGTGCGCGGGCGTGGTCTCCGGCTGCACCGCACCGCCTGGCGGAACACCGGGAGGTACGGCAACGCCGCCGGTACTGCCGACGTTTCCGACCGCGCCCACGACCACCACCAAGAAGGCGCCACTACCGGTAGGCCCGCTGGTGGCCTACCGCGCGTCGACCGAGATCGGGCTTGTCGACGGTACGAAGATCGTGGCCACGGCGCCTGGCAGCTTCGCGCCGTCCAGCGAGCCCTTCATCACCGAAGACGGCCGCTTCGTCTTCGCGCGGTCCGCGGACGGAAAGCTGGTCACGCTCGATGCACGCTCCGGGGAATCCCGGGTCATTCCGCTGCCGCAGACTGCCGGCCTCGGGACCGCGGGCGCCAGCACGATCGTGTGGTGGGAGCAGCCGAACCGGCTGATGCAGCTCGATCTGGCCGCCGAGGCCGTCGCGCCGACGCTGCGCCAGACCGTCAACCTGCCGCCGGTGGCCGACGCGTCCGATCCCGCTTTGCTTACCGCCAGGAACGGCACGGCCGTCATCTCACGCGTCGAATCCGCGCCGTCACCGTCGGGTGGTCCCGACACGCTGTACGCCGTGCGCGGCGGCGGCACGCCGACGTCTCTCGGCCAGGCGGACGCGAACACCCCGGTTGCGGTGGCCGAGCTCAGCCCCGACGGCGCGAGCCTCGCCTACGCGCTGTACCGCCGCTCGAGCAACACATGTGGAACGGCTGCCGTGGTGGTCTCCAACGCCGACGGGTCGCAACAGACGTACGACGTCGCCGCACCGGGGCCGGCGACCAGCTCCGAGGTTCTGCACATGTGGTGGCAGGAGTCCCACCCCATGGCACTCAGCCTGGCTACGTGGCAGTGCGACCCCGCCAGCTCGTACTCACCGCGGGTGTGGGAGCTCGGCTCCGACCGTTTGGTCCAGATGACTCCACCGACCGTGGCGTTGCAGGCGGTCGAGGTGACGCTGGGCCAGCGTGTACTAATCGTTCCGCAGGGCGGCCAGACGCCCGAGCAGTCGGGCACGCTGGTCCTCGAGGACAGCGGACGCAGGTTCCCGGTCAAGCCGGACGTGAACGCGCTCGACGTGATCCCGGCGCGAGCGCCGGAATGACTCTCAGCCGGTGATCACGTTCAGGACGAAATTCGCGTCGGTTTGATTGGGCACGTCGGGCGGCACTTGAACCGTGCCGTCACCGCGCGCGTTGGCGTAGATACCGGTGCCCCCCACGATGGCGACATCACCGGGTGTTCCCGTGCCGAACAGCGCTGCGGTGTCGGCCAGGCCTTGAATTGCGATCTCTCCGCCCGCGAGAACGAAAGTGCCCTGACACACGACATCTCCGTTCGTCGCGTCACCACTGAGTGTCGTGCAATGGCCCGCTGCATGGCCGATGTTCGTTCCTCCGGCATGGTCGAATACGTCACCGGCGAAGAGGAACTGGTCTCCGGGACCAGGCCC
>JAOPVF010000569.1 GCA_025963195.1 Mycobacterium sp.
CCAAGGACTTCGACCTCCCGCAGCCGTACCGCGATGCGTACGCCGACGAGCAGAACGCCAGCTACCACACTGGTGACGGCGGCTTCGACATCAAGGACATGGATCAGTTCGTCAACGAGCAGATCGAGTTGAAGGTGATCCCCGCTGGCACCGATTGGCACCAGTACGTCGACTTGGTACCGCTGTGGCGTTCCCAGAAGGCGCTCAACCTGCCCCTGCGCCCCGACCCAGCCGCCATGGCCCAGTGAGCACGGAAACCGCTTCGGCGCACGGACTTCGGCTCCTCGGCCAGCACGATCTCGACGGACGAGGCGATGGCATGCAGGTCATGCGGCACGGCGACACGCTGTACGTCGGACACGCAGGGACCAGCGGGGCGGGCACGTCGATCCTCGACGTATCCGCTCCAGACAGCCCCCGACTCGTCTCGCAGTGGGACGCGCCTGCCAATACCCACACCCACAAGGTCCAGGTCGCAGACGGGCTCCTCCTGATCAACCACGAGCGCTTCCCATACCGGCCCAAGAAGCCGTTGGGCCCGCACTCGGCGGGTGTCGCGGTCTACCGGGTCGACGAACCATTCGAGCCGAAGCAGGTCGGGTTCTGGAAGTCCGGAGGCAAGGGCGTCCACCGCATCGTCTGGGAGGGTGGGCGCTACGCCCACATGTCGGGTGCGCCAGACGGATTCACCGACCGCATCTGGATGACCATCGACATGATCGAGCCCGAGAAGCCCGTGCTCGTCAGTCGGTGGTGGTGGCCTGGGCAATGGAGCGCAGGGGGCGAGACCCCCGACTGGGCCGACGGTCACCGGGTCGCGGCACACCACGGTCTGGTCGAGGGCAAGTACACCTACCTGGGTTACGACGACGCGAATCTGGTCGTGCTCGACACATCCGATCCGACGACCCCCCGCGAGGTGTCACGCCTGCGGTGGGGCGGTGGGGCGACCCACACCTGTATGCCTCTGATCGGTCGCGGACTGCTCGTCGTCACCGACGAACAGCAACACGACGGCCCGCACGGCGCGGAGCGACGAATACATCTGATCGATGTCGCGGACCCGTCGGCACCGCGATACCTGCGGACGTTGCCCGCGCCTGCCGGGCCGTTCGACGAACTCCCCCAACGCTTTGGGCCCCACAATCTGCACGAGAACCGGCCCGGGTCGTACCGCAGCGATCGACTGGTGTTCGCGACGTACTTCAGCGCCGGTCTACGGGTGTACGACCTGTCGGACCCGAAGAATCCGCGCGAGGTCGCGCACTGGGTGAGCGAGGCACCGGCAGGTTCGGCCGTGCCGCAGTCCAACGATCTGTTCGTCGACGCCGACGGCCTGATCTGGGTCACCGACCGCGGCACCGGCGGGGTCTCGTGTCTTGAGCCGCTGCCGGAACTGGCCGATCTGATGTCGCAGGCGGCTTCGTGAGCGGAGTCCCGCCCGGGTTCACCTCCGACGGTGTGGATTTCATCGGCTATCACGATGTCGGTGGCAAGCCGGTGTTCAAGCTGGCCGTGCAGGTCGTTGACGACCGCTGGTACCTCTACGCGAGTCATTTCTGGGAACCCCGGCTGTCGATCTTCGACGTGTCCGACCCCGCCGACCCGCGCCTCGTCGGCGCGATCGAGGGCCCCGAACATACCGCGACCTGGCAGGTGCAGGTCGCCGACGGGCTGCTGGTCCAGGGCATGGAGCATCGTCCGGCTGCGTGGGGCGGCGATCCCGCCCTCGACGCCGCCGAGGGCATCCGGTTGTTCGACGTGAGTGATCCGGTAACCCCGAAGTTGTTGAGCGAGTGGCACACCGGTGAGCACGGTGTGCACCGCAACCACTTCACGGGTGGCCGCTACCTGCACGCGACGGCCAGTCGCCGCGGATTCGACGGCAACATCTACGTCATCCTCGACGTGGCCGATCGGCGGCATCCTGTCGAGGTGGCGACGTGGTTTCTTCCCGAGCAGTATGTCGCCGCCCGCGGACCGGGCAATCCAACATCAGCAGGCGCCACGGCATCCCGACGCATCTCCCTGCACGGACCGCCGTACGTCCTCGGTGATCGCGCCTACCTCAGCTACGGGGCCGCCGGAGTCGTCATCCTCGACATCTCGGACATCCAGCGACCGAGGCTCGTCTCCCGGCTGGACATCGGGGCCGCCTTCGCCAGCATGATCGCGATGCACACCGTGATCCCCCTTCCAGCGCGAAACCTGTTGCTCGTCAACACCGAAGCAATCGCGGAACGGCAGCAGGAGGCGTACAACTTCGCAGGCATCGTCGACGTGAGCGATGAGCAGAACCCGCGGCTGATGTCGCTGCTGCCGATCCCCTCGCCTGCGGCCGGCGCGCCGTATCCGAACTTCAGCACGCGGGGCGGGCGGTTCGGCCCGCACAATCAGCACCATCCACAAGGTCCCGAACTGTTCGCCGACGACAACCTGATGTTCATGACGTGGTTCAACGCGGGCCTGCGGGTCTACGACATCAGTGACGCGTACCTGCCGCGCGAGATCGCCTGGTACCTACCGGATGATCCCACCGAGCGCCGCGGCCTGTTGCCGAAGACGTTGGTCAGCCAATCCGAGGACGTCCTGGTCGATGCGCGCGGCAACATCTACTTCTCCGACAAGAACCACGGCCTGCACATCGTCCGGCTGACGGGGCGCTGAGCGGTCAGGGCGCCGACATCGGCGCCGACAGCCCGAGGTCGGAGAGCACCGTGCGTGCAGTGTTTCGGCCTGGCCGCCCCGACACCGAGCCACCTGGGTGTGACGTCGAGCCGGTCAGGTAGAGACCGGGGACGTCGGTGCGATAGTCCAGCCAACCGGGGATCACGGTGCCATCGTCCAGCGCGAACTCCCCGCCGTGACACGATCCGCCGATGTTCGAAAGATTATGCGCAGCAAGCGATGTAGGTGACTCAGGTCTGATGGCCAGGATGTCCCCGTCTTCGATCCCGTCGATGTGACGACGCGCAATGCCCAGCAGCACCTGCGCGTACGCCATCGCATCGGCATCCGACCACGGGCCGCCGCCGTGGAGCATCGGGGCCGCGGTCAGGAACTTGAACGTGCCGCCTGGTGCGCGGTCGGGATCGACCGCCGTCGACGACATCATCAGCAGCCACGGGTCCTCGGTCTCGAGGCGTCCTGACGACAGTCCCTCGACCTGGCGCAACAGCCCCTCCGGGCTGCCGAGTCCACCCGCGGCCGACGTGATGGGTCCACTCCCCGATCGGTAGCGGGCGTCTTCGCGGAGCGCGAAATGCACGGCGAACAAGGGGATTCCCGGTCGCCAGCAGCGTGCGGCCTCGTCGGCGACCGTCGACACGGTGCCGAGCATTCCGCGCAGTTCGCGCAGATGGCTGCCTGCAACGACGGCCCGGCTTGCCAGGAATTCGCGCCCGTCATCGGTGCGCACCCCGACACAGCGCCCCTCCTGCACCAGAACCGATCGCACCCACGCCGACGTCTCCACGATGCCGCCGTGGTCGGTGATGTGAGCAGCCAAGGCATCCGGCAGCGCACCGGAGCCGCCGACGGGGGTCGCCCAGCCGTAGGCGAGGCGACCGGCCATGATCGCGGCGGGCAGCGCGCCGGTGCCTGGACGCTGCGGCGGCTGGATGGTGGCGAAACTCATCCAGGCCATCACGCGTCGTGTCACGGGGTGCTGGAACGTCGAGGCGATCACGTCCCATGCGCTGCGGCTCCGGAGCTGTTCGTAACTGCGCGACCAGGATTCGTCGGGCAACGGCAGCCCTGCAGACAGATGTGCGTGTGCGGTCCGCTGGCCGGCGTTCCAGTTCTCCATCATCGTGACGAGCGCGTCGGCGTCGGCGCGGGAGTAACGGGCGAACTCGGCGGCGGTATCGGCCAGGTTCGGGTGGACCGTCAGCAGGTCGCCGTCGGGCAGCGGGAAGGCCACCGCCGGATCGGTGACGATGTACTTCAGCCCATAGCGTGCCATCAACCCGAGTTCGTCGTCGCGGATCAGGGGGTTCGATTGCAGCACGACGTGGGCCGTCGAGCACGAGTCGTGATGCCAGCCCGGCAGCGTGAGCTCTTCGGTGACGGTGTTGCCGCCGAGCACGTCGCGGCCCTCGAGCACGGTGACGGACAGACCGGCCTCGGCGAGGTACGCCGCGCACACCAGCGCGTTGTGCCCGCCGCCCACCACGATGACGTCGCTGACCGCCGAGGCTGGAGCCACTTTCGTCCTTCCGTCGACACATCACTGCTGCTACGGTGAAGTGTACGCAATCGTTTGCAGTCACGGGGATCGAAGAGGACTCGAACATGGACGAATACGTCGCATCGGCCCGGTCGCACTGGGGTCCCCGGTTCACCGCCAACGGTGTGCCCGCGGCCGACTTCGATCGCGTGATGGCCGGGCTGCAGTCCTGGGACGACTGGTGTGCCGCGTGGTCGGCCGCGGCGAGGGTCCACGAGGAGCTTGGGCTGGAAGCGCTCGAAGAGGGCCGACTTCGCTCCGCGGGCGCACACCTGAGCACCGCGGCCGTCGTGTATCACTTCGCGAAGTTCGTCTACGTCCGCGATCTCGAGCAGATGCGCGCCGCCCACCGGTCGGCCGTGCGGTGCCTCGATGCCGCACTGCCGCACCTGGATCCGCCAGGCGAACGGATCGAGGTGCCTTTCGAGGGCTCGACGTTGTACGGGATTCTGCGCAAACCCGACGGCCAGTCGCCTCATCCGACCGTGATCTGCGTGCCTGGCCTCGATTCGACCAAGGAGGAGTTTCGGGCCACCGAGCAGCTCTTCCTCGAACGCGGCCTCGCCACGTTCAGCGTGGACGGCCCCGGGCAGGGCGAAGCCGAGTACGACCTGCCGATCCGCGCGGACTGGGAGGTGCCCGGACGGGCATTCATCGACGCCCTCATTGCCCGCGACGACGTCGACGCCGAACGCATCGGCGTCTGGGGAGTGAGCCTCGGCGGCTACTACGCACCCCGATTCGCCAGCGGCGACGAGCGGATCAAGGCGTGCGTGAGCCTCTGCGGCCCATACAGTTTCGGCGAGAACTGGGACGTGCTCCCCTCGTTGACCCGGGAGACGTTCACCGTCCGGTCACGCTCGAAGGACCAGGACGACGCCCGCGCCCTGGCGCTCACGCTCACGATGTCCGGGCGGACGGCCGCCGTGCGGTGCCCGACGTTGGTCATCGCGGGCAAGAAGGACCGGCTGATCCCGTGGCAGCAGGCCGAGCGCCTGCACCACGAAGTGGACGGTAGCGACTTCCTGCTTTTGGAGGAGGGAAATCACGGCTGCGCCAACGTGCTTGCCACACACCGGTATCGCACGGCGGACTGGATGGCGGCGCGTCTGAAGGCGTGACCGGTCATGACTGTGCGTCGATGGCCGCCACGATGTTGTCGTGCGTGAACGGCAGCGTCCTGACCCGCACACCGAGGGCATCGGCGAGCGCGTTCCCGATCGCCGCGGGCACCGGTCCTTGGGTGGCCTCCCCCGCGCCTAGCGGCGGCTCGTCGGGACGGTGCACCAGGTGCACCTCGACGTGTGGCACCTGGCCGAACCGGGCGATCGGGTAGGTCTCCCAGTCCGTGCTGGTGATCGCGTGGCGGTCGAACCCGACCTGCTCGAACAAGGCCCAACTGGTGGCCTGGATCGCGCCGCCCTCGACCTGGTTGCGCACGCCGTCGACGTTCACGGCCCGACCGACGTCGACGGCGATCACGAGACGGGTGACGTGTACCCGGTCAGTCGCCTCCACGTCTGCGACGACGGCGCAGTACGAGCTTCGGTTCTTGTACCGGCAGAACGCAATTCCGCGGCCGTGGCCGTCCGGCAGCGGCGCGCCCCAGTCGGCTGCGGCAGCGGCCGTGCTCAGGACCTCGCGCGCCCGGGGGTCGGACAGGTGGGCCAGCCGCATCTCCAGCGGATCGCGCCCGACCACGAGGGCCAGCTCGTCGATGACGGACTCCGTGGCAAAGGTGTTGAGATTGCTGCCAAGCGAGCGCAGCGACGACGTGCGGATCGGCATCGTCAGCAGCCGGTGAACCGTCACGTCGACCCGCGCGAAGTCGTAGTAGGGCTCGGCGTTGCGCTGCGAGCCGTAACCGCGATCGGCAGGTGGATCCACCGCGGGGGGAAGCATCGGGAGACCCGCGCGGTGGGCATCGGCGAGCAGCACGTGGCGCTGCGCGTAACCGGGCCGAGCCGTGTGGCCGTTGCTCCACAGCTCGTATGACCAGTCGGTGATCGCCCCGTGCTCGTCGACACCGGCGGCGACGTCGGCGACCATGGCCGCGCCGAACGGACCCCATGACAGTTCGTCAGCACGGCTCCACTGGACCCGCACGTGCCGGCCCGGTACCCGCGTGGCGATCAATGCGGCATCCATCGCGACGTCGTCTGCGGCGTTGTGGCCGTAGGCGCCCGCGCCCTCGACGTGCTGGACCACGACCGCTTCCCGACTCAGGTCGAGAGCCGCCGCGATGGCACCGCCCAGCATGAACACGCCTTGACTGTGGCTCCAGACCTCGAGGCGACCGTCGTCGTAGCGCGCGACGGCACAGCTGGGGGCAATCGATGCGTGCGCGAGGTAGGGCCTCGAGTAGGTGGCAGTCACCCCGGCCGACGCGTCGGCGTGCCGAGTGCCGTCATGGCGGACGTGGCTCGTCTCGGCATCGGCGGTCCGCAACCAGCCGCCGATGTCGGCGGGGTCGGGCAGCTCGATGCCTGCCGACCACGATGCCTCGGTGGCCAGCGCTTCGGCGGCTTTGGTGGCCTGGCCTTCGCGGCGGGCAAGGACGGCAAGGAAGTCGCCGTCGCGCACGATCTGCTCGACGCCAGGCATGGCCGCAACGCCGTCCGAGGGAGTCTCCTCGAGGTGTGCTCCCGGGCCGGGGGGCCGCACCACCCTGGCATGCAGCATGCCGTCGAACTCCAGGTCGTGGATGAAGCGCTGACGGCCAAGCACCTTGTCGGGCAGGTCGATTCGAGCCAGGTCCTTCGACGTGGGAGGTGCCAGCTCGACGTCGAGCGAGGACTCGCCGACCCGGACGTGCAGGTCGACGCTGCCGGAGAGGTCGGCGTACGAACCGATCCTGGTGCCGTCGAGGCGCACGAACACACCGGACGCCAGCCGGACGTCTGCGATGTTCAGACCCGCCTTGTGCGCGGCGGCGCTGCGGAACAACTCACGCGTCTCGGCACACACGTGCCGGACCGCCGCCCCGGAGGTGGTGATCGACAGGCTGCCTGCGGTGTATCCCTCGTCCGGTGACGTGCGTGTGTTGGCGGCGGCGGCCCTGACGGCTTCTGGTGCGACGTCGAGCTCGTGGGCGGCAATCTGGGTCAGAGCCGTAAGGATCCCCTGTCCGAGCTCGACCTTGCCGACCCGCAGCCCGATCATCCCGTCGTCGGCGAAGGTCAGCCACGTCGAGATCCACGGATTGGCGACGAGCGAAGCGGGCAACTCGGGCGTCATGTTTGCAAGCCCGAGGCCGAACCGGACGCCGCCAGCACGGCATCGACGAACCGCCCGTGCGTGCCGCAGCGACACAGGTTGCCTTCCAACGCCGCTGACACCTCCTCGCGGCTCGGCCGGGGATTGTCACGCAAGAGCGCGGCAGCGCTCATGATGATGCCTGCGATGCAATAGCCGCATTGGCCGGCCTGCAGCTCGAGGAACGCGGACTGCAGGGGGTGCAGCGCGTCGGGACGGCCGAGGCCTGCCAGCGTTCGCACCTCGTCGTGGACGTACTCGACGGGCGTGTCGCAGGCCGGCGTCGGATGTCCGGCGATCAACACGATGCACGCTCCGCACTGGCCGAGCCCGCAGCCGAACTTCGGGGACTTGTCGCCGATGTCGTTGCGCAGCACCTCCAGCAGCGACGTGCCCTCGGGGACGTCGACGTCGTAGTCGCGGCCGTTGACGGTCAGCGAGAAGGAGGCCACGTCGCCGTTCTATCAGGCTTGGCTGTTGGCAGCCCAGTAACGGGAGTCCGCCTTGCTGGCGGCCAGGTGGTCGGCCGTCTCGAAACCTGGCGCCATCGACGCAGAGGTGCCTGCCATGTACTGGTGATGATCGATGCCGAGCAGCCTGATCCAGCTCTGCTGACCGAAGGTCAGGGAAATGAAGCAGCCCAGCTCGACCAGTTCCTGCTCGGAGAAGTGGGCGTGCAGACGGCCCCAGAGTCCGTCGAGGTCTTGGCTGCCCCAGGCGATGGCCTCGGCGTAGGCAAGCGCGGCCTTCTGGCGGTCGTCATAGAGGTCGGAGGTCTCGAAGTTGAGGAGTTGGTCGTACTGTTGCTCTTCCAGGCCCGCCGAGGTGGCCTTCTCCGAGCGCTGGTTGCCACAGAACTCGCACTTGACCGTCCGTGAGACGTACACCCGGCAGAGGTCCTTGATCGCGTGATCGACGACGCCCGTGCGGAACTGGGCCTGCCAGCTGTCGGCGAAGGCCCAGAATGCGGCCGGGGAGTGGGCGCGGACCGCGGAGCTCTCGGGTCGCGGTGTGCCGTGCTTGGCGCAACGCTCCATCTCCGCCTTCATGCGGTCGTCCATCTGCTCGAACGGTACGTAACTGATCGCCGGGCCCATGTCGCTCCTCATTTCTGCAATCGATTGTGGTCAGTATGTGCCGAATCGGCTTCGAGCGTCAAGGCCGCATCAGTCGAAGAGCAGGATCTTCACCAGTGCGACCAAACCGATCACCACGATGAAGACGCGCAGCACCCCTGGCGAAAGCCGTCGGCCGAACCGAGCACCGAGATAGCCGCCGACGAACGCGCCCGACCCGACCAGCGCGACCACCTCCCAATCGATGCGGTGGGTGGCGACGACCATGAACGTCAGGGCCGCAACGGCATTCACCGCGGTCGCGAGCACGTTCTTGATGGCGTTGAGACGCTGGATGCCGTCACTCAGGACCATCCCCATGAGCCCGACGAGCAGAATCCCTTGTGCGGCGCCGAAGTATCCGCCGTAGATGCCGAGGACGAAGACCCCGGCGATGAGCAGGATCCGCGAGGGTTTCGACTCCGAACCTTCGTGTCGCGCTGCAGCCGTGCGCCTTTGCACACTCGGGCCGACGAGCACCATGAGCAGGCCGACGACGATGAGGGCAGGCACGATCGCCTGGAAGGACTCGGCGGGCAGCACGAGCAGCAGGATGGCGCCGACCACCGCACCGACGATCGACGCGGGCGCGAGGCGCACCAGAACGTCCTTGTTCGGGCGCAGCTCGCGCCGGTAGCCGTAGATGCCCGAGACACCGCCCGCAACCATGCCGAGGTTGTTGGAGATGTTTGCCGTAAGCGGTGGATAGCCGAACAGCAGCAGGGTCGGAAAGGTCACCAGAGTTCCCGAGCCGACGATGACGTTGATGCCGCCTGCCCACACCCCGGCCGAGAAGATCGCGATCGCTTCGATCATCGGGTGGTGCGCACGCTCAGCCGACGAGGTGCTTGTCGAGGAACGCGATTACCCCGTCAATCGCGCGTTCCTGCACGTCATCGACCTCGACCGTGCCGTCGGCGCCAGTGACCGGAAAGATGTAGCCGTGCAGCGGATGGTCCCAGGACACCCAGGTGGCGTCCTTCCCGCTGGCTTCCAGCAGGTCATAGCTCAGCCGGAAGATGCCCTGCAGGTGGTCGTCATCACGGCCCATCACCAGCATGGGCAGTGAGATGGACTTGATTCGCTGCAGTGCGAGCGGCTCGTTGATCCGTGAGCGGACGAACGCCGGATCGCGCATCTGCATCTCCTCGATGTTGCGCAACTGGGTCTCCGGGTTCGTGAATGCCGAGTCATCCGGGGTGAGGTCGAGGAACTCGTGATTGGCGGGCTCGCAGGCGACCCCGGCCTTGAGCGGGCTGTCGTACTGCGACGCGATCTTGAACAGCATCTCGCCGGCGTGGCTCACTCCGACGTGCCCGAGCCGCTCGTGGTCGATCTGCGGGTGCCGCGCCACGTGCTCGAGGATGGCGATCTCGTCCTCGAACTCCAACGGCGAACGATTCATCAGGTCCATGCCTTGTCGCTGGTCCACGACCAGGCGTCCGCCGTTGTGGAATCCCAGCTCGACCTCGGTCCGGTACCGGCCCCAGGCGCACGCGTAACCGGCGTCGAGAAGGCGCTCCATGATGTATGAGTGGGTCTGGATCCGCTCGCGCAGCCAGCCCAGACCGCCGCCGCCGTTGCCGTATGCGAGGAACACGAAGGGCAGGCCAGTGGCGTCCGGCGACGGCAGGCGCAGGGCGTACGGGACGTAAAGGCCGTCCCGGGTCTCGGCCAGGTGATAGGTGACCGGCCGCGAGGAGCCCCTGACGAGCTCGGTGATCGCCGGATAGCTCGGTGCGGACATGCGCCCCTCCATTCGCTCAAGGCAGTTGCAACCGATTGCACCCTATCGCGTTCGTGATTTGTGCACCTTGGGTTGCCGTCACCGCGACTGCGGGTGCACAAATCGCAGGAGTGGAAGGGAGAGAAGGGGTTAGTTGCGGGTGGAGCGGATGAGGTCCGCAGCCTTCTCGCCGATTAGCACGGACGGAGCGTGGGTGTGGCCGCGGATGATCGTCGGCATCACCGACGCGTCGACCACCCGAAGCCCGTCGACGCCTCGGACCCGCAACTGCGGATCCACCACGCTCGCGTCGTCGGAGCCCATCCGGCACGTGCCCACCGGGTGATAGAGCGTGTGCGACAACGTGTTCAGCGCCCTCTCCAGCGTCTCGTCGTCGAGTTCGCTGGCGCCGGCCGGCCGCGCGATGCCACCGAGAATGGTTTGCATCGTTGGTGATTCGGCAATCCTGGCGGTGATCCGCAGGCCCTCCATGAGCGCCGCTCGGTCCTCGCCTGCATCGTCGGAGAGGTACCGCGGGTCGATGATCGGCTTGGCCACCGGGTCCGCCGACGCCAGCGAGATGGTGCCAGTGCTCTTGGGCTTCAACAGGATCGGGCCCATCACGACGGCGTGGGCGGTGTAAGGCTCGCCGATCCCCTCGTCGAAGAACGGGGCGGGCGCGAAGATCAGCTCGAGATCCGGCAGCGCCAACTCCGGCCTGCTTCGCACGAACCCGTAGGCCTCGCCGACGTTCGACGTGAGCATGCCACGGCGACGGGCCAGATAGTTGACCAATTGCAGGGGCTTCTCCGCGGCGAACAGGGTTTCGCAGTCGGCGTCGAAGCCGAGCGGGACCACCAGGTGGTCGAGCAGGGTCGCACGCACCTCCGGCGCGTGGTGCACCGTCTCGATACCGTGCTCGGCGAGCTGATCGCGGTCACCGACACCCGACAGCATGAGCAGCTGCGGTGAGTTGATGGCACCGGCGCACAGCAGCACCTCGCGACGGGCCCGGACCACCTGGCGCCTTCCGTCGGTGTCGAGTTCGACGCCGACGGCGCGGTTGCCGTCGAAGAGCACCCGCGTCACGTGCGCATCGGTGAACAATCTCAGGTTCTGCCGACGCAACGCCGGCTTGAGGTACGCGTCGGCGGTGCTCCACCGCGCTCCCCTGCGTTGCGTGACGAGCGTCTGGGAAAACCCTTCCGGTGACGGCAGATTCGGCGCCTCGACGTGGTGACCTTGTTCCTCGACGGCGGACAGGAAGGCTGCGGTCGAGCTGCACGGACTGCGCTGCGGCGACACCACGAGCGGCCCCCGTTCGATGCGCTCGAAGTACTTCTCGACGCTGGCGAACGACCAGTCCGCGCCGGCCCGTTCGCCCCACTCGTCGTAGTCCGCGGCGAACCCACGCACCCACATCATGGCGTTCATCGACGAGGAGCCACCGAGCGTCTTGCCGCGTGGCCAGTAGATCTGGCGGCCGTCGAGCTGCTTCTGCGGCTCGGTCAGATAGTTCCAGTCGACCGGGCCGCCGAAGAGCTTGGAGAAGGCCGCAGGGATGTGGATGAACTTGTCCTTGTCGGGCGGACCAGCCTCCACGACCGCCACCCGAACACCCGGCACGGCGCTGAGTCGACTGGCGAGCACCGAGCCGGCCGAGCCGGTACCCACGACGATGTAGTCAGCGTCCACGTCGCGTGAGTGTATGAGGCCTTGGGCCACTATGCGGTCAATTCGATGTGCAGCGCGTCGCCGACTGTCGCGTAGCGCTCGGGGGTGCACGTCAGCACGATGACCTGCCCGTCGCCACCCACGGCGTCGAATACCTCGCCCATCTTCGTCAGCCGGGCGGCATCGGTGAAGCCGAGGGCGTCGTCGATCAGGACGGGCACACCGTCCTCCTTGGCGACCAGCGCCGCACCCGCCAGCCGCGCCACGATGCCGAGTTGCTCCTTGGCGCCCCCCGACAGGGACTCGTACGGCACGGTGCGGCCGGCAAGGGTGCGGCTGCAGATGCGCAGTTCGGCGTCGATCTCCACCTCGAAGTCGGCACCGAACACGATGCGGCCCAACCGTTCCACCTCACTGCGGAACGGCTCGACGTAGCGCAGCCTGGCGTCGTCGCGATGCCGCAGCATCACCGAGCGCAGTACCTGCACCGCGTCGGCACGCCTGCCGAGCCTGGCGTGCTCGGCGACGGCGCGCTGGAGTTCGATCCGGGCGGCGTCCAGCTGACCGCGCCTGCCCTGCGTGCCGTACGCCCGCAGCTGGGCGGTGGTGTCGCGCAGCTGCTCGCCGAGTTCCTCGTGCCCGAGCACCAGTGCGTCGTGGCAGCGAACGGCATCGTCGAGTTCTTCCGCGACGGCCGCGGGTGCAACGCCTGCGAGCTCGGTCTGGACGGCCTGCAATCCGGCCCCGGCCTCGCGCGCAGTCTCGGCCGCGGCAGCCACCCGGGCCGACAGCGCCTCGTCGGCGGCCGACTGTCGCTGCGCGGCGAGCAGCTCGCCGACCCTGGTCAGCTCCGACTTGGCGGTGTTCAGCTGCTCTCGCAGGACCGTCGCGCGGGTGGTCTGGGCCATCGCAGCGGCCGCCGCCGAAGTCGCCGCTTCACGGTGAACGTCGCACGCGGCGACGACCCGGCAGTGATCGGCCATCGCCATCTCGAGTTCGGCCTTCGCCCCCTCGGCGTCACCCGGCACGTCGGTGGGCGCAGCCTGGTGCAGCTCGGCGAGGCGTGCCCGCATCCCGGCAACGGAGTGGTCGCCGATCAGGGCCGCACGGGTGGCCCGCACGCGATCACCAGACGCCAGCAGGTCCCGGCGCCGCTGGTCGAGCAGCCTGGCGGCATCCATGTCGGCCGCCCCGGCACGCTTCAGCTGAACGGCAAGGTGCGCCCGCGCAGCGTCGAGCAAGGCCTGCGTGTCTGCGGCGGGCTCACCCGGGAGCACGCGAACCGTCAGCACCCCTGGCAGCTCGACGTCGGTGGTCCCACCGGCACTGGCCGACCAACTCTGGCCAGCGGCCAGCGCGACGACCTCGCCGGCGATCCGCAGCTCGACGTCGGCGGCGGCCGTCAACTCCACACGGGCAGAGGCCGATTCGGCGCGCGCGGCCGCCAACTCGACAGCTGCGGCGGCGGTCTCGAGGCCTCGCATCGACCCGTCCACCATCGCGATCCCGGCGAGGTCGCGGTCGATGCCGAGCAACTCGCGGTCGGCGGCGTCGATCTTGGTCAGCTTGGCCGCCAGCCGCTCGGCTTGCTCGCGGTGGGCGATCTGCTCGACGCTGCGGCGAGCCGTGTCGACCCGGACCTGGCACTGGTCGACGGCGGCCTTGGCCTCGACCAGAGCGGCATCAGCCGCCGTCTTGACTTCGCGGGCGGTCGCCTCGTCGATGCCGGCCTGCTCGGCTGAGCGCTCGAGATCGGTGATCGTGGCGCTGCGGGTGTCGAGGTCGGTGCACAACCGACGGCGTTCGTCGAGCGCCGCGACGGCCGCTACACGCTGCTGTTCGGCCGCATCGGCGAGTGCACGGGCCTGCGCGAGCCGATCGGTCAGTGCCTTGACGGTGTCGGCCGCTGCGCGCGCCGCGTCGAGTCGCTTGGCTGCGTTGGCGCGATCGAGTGTCACGCGGGCCAGGCGGTCGGTCAGCTGACCGTGCCTGGTCACCGCGTCGTCTACCTCCGCGACCGCGGCCGCGCACTCGGCCACCGCCTGCTCCGCGGCACGCAACCCGGTGATCGCCGTGCCCCAGTCACCGCTGGGCCGACCGGTCGCGGTGAAGTACTGGCGGAATTCGGCGTCGATGCGATCGACCAGTAGGGGCTCGGCCCCCGACAGCTCCACCGCCTGGCCGGCGGCGGCGTCGAGCGCGCGGGACAGCGCGTCGGAGCCGGACAGATCGACCGGCGCGGTGGCGCCCGCCTGCAGTACCCGCTGGGCCTGCCACAAGTCGATGTCGACGGTTTCCTTCAAGATCGCCTGCACCCTGTCGTGTGCCTCGTCGCCGGTGAGTTGTTCGCGACGCGGTTCGGTCACCGTCAACTCCGTGACGGGCCGTTTGTGGAAGCGCTTGAAGTACTCGAAACGGTACGGCCCGGTCGAGATCACCGCACCGATCTCCGCGCCCTCGTCGACGTGCGTGGGCTTGACCTGCTTGACCTCCTTCTTGGCCGAGCGGTCCTTGGCGTGCAGAAGCAGGTCGAGCGCCTCGATCATCGACGACTTGCCGATCTCGTTGGCGCCGCTGATCACCACGACGCCACGGTCGGGAAACTCGATGTCGCGGTGGGCGATTCCGCGGTAGTTGCGCAGGGTGAGACGGTGCAGCTTCACGCGGCGCCCCGGTCCACCAGGCGCAACAGCAGTGCGAGCGCCGCACGGGCGTCCTCGGCCTTCTGTCCGCCTTCGCGCGCCGTCGCCACCAATTCGTCGACCGCCGCTGCCGCGAATCCGCCGATGCCGAGGTCGTCGAACTCGCCGTCAGCGGGCACCACGACGACATCGGTCTGGCTGTCCCACGACGTCAACGCCGCGAAGAGCCGGGTGTGCTTGTCGATGCACGCGTCCAGCTCGGCCTTGTCCGTGACGGTCAGCGACCCCGTGAGCGCCAACTGCACGACGGTGCGATCCTTGTCGGGCATCAGGTCGAGGTTCAGCCCGAGATCGGTGATGTCGCGGCTGTTGTCCACCGTGAACCGCAACGACACGAACCGCCACCGCCCCACCTTGCGGGCGTCCACCCGCACGGGTTTCCGTGCGTCCCGCTCGTCGATGTCGACGACGAGCACGTGCCCCGGATCGGACTCGATGTGGTCGTAGTTGGTCACCTCGGGCGCACCCGAGTACCAGACCCGGCCCGTGGTGCCGACCTCTGTGCGAGAGTGCTTGTCGCCCAACGCGACATAGTGCACGGCACCGCGCGCCAGCGCGGCCTCCACCGCCGCGAGCCGGATCAGCGACGCCTTGTCGCGGTCCGGCTCGAAGACGTCGACGCCACCATGGCCGACGACGATGCGGGTGGTCCCGTCGGCGGGCAGGCCGTCGAGCACGTCACCGACCAGGTCGATGGTGGGTGCCTTGGAACGCCAAGGGGCGGCCACGATCTCGAGACCTGGCCGCACCTCGTGCACCCCTGCGCGGTCGAGCACCGTCACGTTGTCCGGGCACTCGGCCTGAAACAGTGCGCTGGTGTACACCGACGCGGCGTCGAGCGGATCGTGATTGCCGGGCAGGAGGTAGACCGGAACCGCGATGGCGCGCATGGCCTCGAGCGACTGGCTGACGACGCGCGGGCTGAGCTGGTTGTGCTCGAACACGTCGCCAGCCACGACGACGAACTCGGCTCCGGCGTCGGCTACCAGCGGTCCGAGGCCTGCGACGGCCTCGCGGCGCGCGGCCGAATACCGCGGCTGCGCCTCACCGTTGAGGAAGTAGCGGGTCATGCCGAGCTGCCAATCGGCGGTGTGCACGAAGCGCATCCCGGCGTCCTCCTCGCTCTCGTCTCTGGGTGGGGCAAGGCGAGTGTAGGTCCGGCCGCCGACAAGTCGGTGGACCTCGACCGGCATGTGGGCGGGCGGTCACGTCAGCTGCTGCGGCCGGGTGCGGTACGCCGCGGTGAACGTGACCCTGGTGGAATCCCGCGGTCCGGGAGCTGGTCGCAGTCCCGTCATCGTCAGCTCGGGGACACGTCCATGAGCGGCGGTGGCCTGCGCCGACAGCGGAAGCGTTTCGCTCGCCGGCTCGACGGTCAACAGATCTTGGTAGACGAAGCGCTCCATGGTCGGAGCCATCGCGTAGAGCGAGCCGGTGATGGCCGCGATCAGGATGAATGGTGCAACGAACACGCCCGCGTAGAAGTGCAGGCGGCGGATCAGGGGTAGGACCGTGCGGTGAGGCCGGGAGCCCACCAGAGGATTCCGCGGCAACGGGTCGGGCCGGTGCCGCGAACTGCGACCAGCACGAGGACCAATTGCCAGAGCACGGAGGCGATCGCGCCGAACAGTCGCTCCGCCGAGCAGATCAGTGCGGCAGCGCCGAGGGCTGCGAGTCCGTGTGCGGCGACCATCGGTATCGACCAGTGGCTGCGGTGTGGATGCGACGATGCGAGCACCAGAAGGTAGTGGCCGAGCACCTCGCCCGCCGAGAGGTAGAGCGCCACGACCGGCAACCGGCGTTGCAGCTGCGCGGGTGACGACGACGCGGCACCCACCGCGGCGGAGCCGAGCACCAGGAGAACGATCGCCGGACCACCTGGCAGCATCGCGCCGCCAAGACCGTGAGCCGCGACGGCGACGGCGCCCGAGATCGCGCCGACCAGCACACCGCGCACCCGCGCGGCGTCGGTTCTGGCGATGCCCACCTGCCGGAGCGTACCGGTACCGCTACGTTGACTCCCATGAGCAGGACGCTGCTATTGATGAGACATGCGAAGTCGGACTACCCGGCGGGCGTACCCGACCACGACCGTCCGCTCGCAGCGCGGGGCACCCGCGAGGCGCCCCTGGCCGGAGACTGGATCCGGGCGAACGCACCTGCCGTGGACGCGGTGCTGTGCTCGACGGCGACGCGTACCCGCCAGACGCTGGCGCGCACCGGGATCGACGCTCCCGTGGAGTTCGTCGACCGGCTCTACGACGCCGTGCCAGGCACGGTGATCGACGTGATCAACGGGGTGAGTTCACTTTTCGACACCGACGTCGAGACGCTGCTGGTGATCGGTCACGAACCCACCATGTCGAGCTTGGCCCTCGGCCTGAACAACGAGGGCAATGAGGCCGCGGCACAAGACATTGCGATGAAGTTCCCCACGTCGGCGATCGCCATGCTCGGCATCACCGAGCCGTGGGACCAGCTCGCGTTGCGCGGGGCGTCACTGCTCGCGTTCCACGTGCCGCGCTGACGCGCGCTACTCCCCGGGGTCGCTTCGCTCCTGCCCGCCGGAGCCTAGGAATTGGTGGCGAGCGTCAGCTCCATCAGCTTGATGGCCATGCTGCATGCGTCGATGCCGGGCTGTTGCGGGTTCACCCACCAGCCGACCACGCCGCCGGCGTCACTGGCGACGCCGCACGCGCCCTTGCCGTCGTTGGGCTTCATCACGATGGACTGCACTCCGGCGATCGACCGATTCTCCACCTGATACTTCAGGTTGTCGGCGACCTTCTTCTCGTTGTCGATGCTGCCCTGCTCGAACCAGAACCTGGTGATGTCGATCAGGCCCGCGGGGTTGGCGGCCTGCCAACGGCAGATCGCGCCGACGAAGGTGCTCTGGATGTCGAGCGGATCGGCACCGACGGTCTTCGCGAGGATGTCCTCGGTCAGCACATCGCATTCCTTGAGCAGGTTCGGGTACTGCTTCTCGGAGTTGTCGTTGCGCGGATTGTCGCCGGCGCCTGCCTTGGCCGCGGTGCCCTCCACGGTGCGTGAACAGCCAAGCAGCATCGTGAGAGCCGCGAGCAACGCCACCATGCCCGCCAGTACCCTGCGGGTTCCGTTGCGCCCGGTCACTTTGCGTTCACGATCGACTGGCGGGTGAGTTCCTTGGCGACGTCGCACGGGTCGGGGAACGGTTTCTCGCTGAAGCTGATGGACCACTCGATGAAGTCGTCGTCGTACTGGATGCCGATCTCGCAGAGGCTGGTGCCGAGGACCACGTCGTCACCCATCGCGATGAACCCGCTGTGACCTTCGATGGTGATGTCCTCGACGTTGGCGCGGGAGAGTTCCTCGGTCTTGCGTTCGCGGCCGATCGGGCTGCCGCGGTACCAGGAGAAGGAGAAGTGCGGTCCGAGGATGCCGCCACCGGCCAGCCACTGGCAGCCGACCGAGTTGCGGGCCGTGTTCACCAGTCCGGTGACCCTGGTCTGTTCGGTGACCGTCTGATCGGTGACCCCGCCGCACTCCGGGAACATCGGGCCGTGCTTGGCGCCGGCAACCGGGGCGGCCGTCGACGGAACCTCGGGCCCCGTCGGCTGATCCGACCCACCGCAGGCGGCGATCAGCGGAATCACCGCGGCCGCCATCAGAGCAAACTTGGCGGCCGGCCCCTTGGCGTTGCGCCTGCTGCTCAGGTCGCAGCGTCGTCCAATCACGCCCGCAACTGTAGCGGCAGCCGTGGTCGGCAACCACCGACATGCCGATTGACCTGGTCTTTTCTTGGCATGTCGACGAGCGCCGACGCACGGTATCCGGTCGTTGTCGGTGTGCAAGAGTTACGGGATGCTCTGGGCGCTGCTACGGCAGTACGTGCGGCCCTACCGCTGGCTGCTCGCGGTCGTCGCTGGACTCCAGGTGGTCAGCACACTCGCATCGCTGTACCTGCCGACGATCAACGCCCAGATCATCGATGACGGCGTAGCCAAGGGTGACACCGGCAGAATCACCGAGCTGGGCGGTATCATGCTCGCGGTCACCGGGCTGCAGGTGCTGTGCGCGGTCGGGGCGGTCCGTTTCGGGTCGCTGGCGGGCATGGGGTTCGGGCGCGATCTGCGCTCGGCGATCTTTCACCACGTGACGGGCTTGTCGGCCGAGGAGACCTCCCGGTTCGGCGCGCCGACGCTGCTCACGCGCACCACCAACGACGTGCAGCAGATCCAGTTGCTGGTGCAGATGACGTGCACCATGTTGATCACGGCGCCGATCATGTGCGTCGGCGGCATCGTGATGGCCGTGCACCAGAACGCAGGACTGTCCTGGCTGCTTGTGGTCAGCGTGCCGGTGCTGGGCCTGACGAACTACTGGATCGTCTCGCAGCTCCTGCCGCTGTTCCGCAGAATGCAGTGGCTGATCGACGGCATCAATCGCGTGCTGCGCGAACAGTTGTCGGGCATCAGGGTGATCAGGGCGTTCGCGCGCGAACCGCTGGAGCGGGAGCGCTTCGCCGGTGCCAGCCAGGATTTGTCGGACACTGCGCTCTCGATCGGGCGGTGGCAGGCGTTGATGCTGCCCACCACGACGCTGGTCATCAATGTGTCCAGCGTCGCGCTGATCTGGTTCGGCGGCAAGCGGATCGACGACGGCGAGATGCAGGTGGGCTCGCTCATCGCGTTCCTGTCCTACTTCATGCAGATCCTGATGGCCGTGTTGCTGGTGACGATGATCCTGGCGATCTTGCCGCGGGCCGCCGTATGCGCCGAGCGCATCACCGAGGTGACATCGACCGTTGCGGCGATCGCCAGCCCCGAGCATCCCCTGCGGCCCGCGAGGGTGTCGGGGGAGATCAGGATCGATGCGGCAACGTTCCGCTACCCTGGCGCGGATCGCCCGGTGCTACAGGATGTTTCGCTCATCGCGCGGCCCGGCACCACGACCGCGGTGGTTGGCTCGACCGGCTCGGGCAAGTCGACGCTGGTCTCGCTGATCTGCCGGCTGTACGACCTGACCGCCGGATCGGTGGTGGTCGACGGCGTCGACGTCCGCGACTACGACACCGACCAGCTGTGGTCGGCGATCGGCCTCGTCCCGCAACGCGGCTACCTGTTCTCCGGGACCGTGGCGGCGAATCTGCGCTTCGGGAAGGCCGACGCGACCGACGAGGAGATGTGGGAGGCGCTGCGGGTGGCGGCGGCCGACGGCTTCGTCTCGGCGCACCCCGAAGGCCTGGACATGCCCGTCGCCCAGGGTGGCATCAACTTCTCCGGCGGCCAGCGCCAACGGCTTGCCATCGCCCGCGCCGTGATCCGTCGTCCGGCCGTCTACCTCTTCGACGACGCGTTCTCGGCGTTGGACGTTCACACCGACGCGCGCGTCCGGGCGGCCCTTCGCGAGGTGTCGGCGGACGCGACGGTCCTCGTCGTCTCGCAGCGCATCTCGACCGTCGCCGAAGCCGACCAGATCGTCGTCATCGACGACGGCACGGTGGTGGGCACCGGCACGCACGACACGCTGCTCGTCGACTGCCCGATCTACGCGGAGTTCGCCGACTCGCAATCCGTGCGTGCTGGATGACCGCGCCGATGGGGCGGCCGATCCGCGGCGCCGTGCAGGCGCCGACGGCACGTTCGCGTGACTTCAAGGGTTCGGCGATCCGGTTGCTGAAACGCCTTACCCCGCAACGCACGATGACGGTGGCGGTGCTGTTGCTCGGCGTCGTCGGTATCGCGATCGGCGTGATCGGCCCACGCATCCTTGGGCACGCCACCGACCTGTTGTTCAACGGCGTGATCGGCCGCGAGTTGCCGGCGGGGATGACCAAGGAGCAGGCGGTCGAGGCGGCCAGGGCCCGTGGCGACACCACGTTCGCCGACCTGCTGTCCGGGATGAACGTCGCGCCAGGGCGCGGCGTCGACTTCGACGCGGTGGGCCGCACTCTTCTTCTGGCGCTCGGGCTGTATCTGGTTGCCGCACTGCTGGTCTGGATTCAGGCCCGGTTGCTCAACGTGGTGGTTCAGCGCACCATGGTGCGGCTGCGCTCCGACGTCGAGGACAAGATTCACCGGATGCCGTTGTCTTACTTCGACTCCCGCCAGCGCGGCGAGGTGCTCAGCCGCGTGACCAACGACGTGGACAACATCCAGTCCTCGCTGACGTTGACCATCGCGCAGCTGCTGACCTCGGTGCTGACGGTGATCGCGGTGTTGGTGATGATGCTGACCATCTCGCCGCTGCTGACCCTGATCACAGTGCTGACGGTGCCGCTGTCACTGCTGGCGACCCGGTCGATCGCGCAGCGCTCACAGAAGCAGTTCGTCGCACAGTGGCGCAACACCGGCAGGCTCAACGCTCACATCGAGGAGACCTACAGCGGCTTCACCGTGGTCAAGACGTTCGGGCACCGCACGATCGCCGAGGACGAGTTCAGCGCGCTCAACGCCGAGGTCTACGAGGCCAGTTTCAAGGCACAGTTCCTCTCAGGCCTGGTTTCGCCTGCCACGACGTTCATCGGCAACCTCAGCTACGTCGGCGTCGCCGTCGTCGGCGGCATTCAGGTGGCGACCGGACAGATCACACTCGGCAGCATCCAGGCGTTCATCCAGTACGTACGCCAGTTCAATCAGCCATTGACCCAGGTGGCGGCCATGTACAACACGCTGCAGTCCGGGATAGCGAGCGCTGAGCGGGTATTCGACCTGCTGGACGCCGACGAGCAACCGCCCGACCCGACGACACCAATGCCGGTGGATCCGCGCGGTCTCGGGCGGGTGGAGTTCGACCACATCCACTTCGCCTACCGGCCCGGCACGCCCGTCATCGAGGACCTGTCGCTCGTGGCCGAACCGGGTAGCACCGTCGCCATCGTCGGCCCGACGGGTGCGGGCAAGACCACGCTGGTCAACCTGCTGATGCGGTTCTACGAGGTGGATTCGGGCCGCATCCTGATCGACGGCGTCGACATCTCGGAATTGAGACGCCATGATCTGCGGTCCCGGATCGGCATGGTGTTGCAGGACACCTGGCTTTTCGCGGGCACCATCTACGACAACATCGCCTACGGCAGGCCCGGCGCCACCAGGCCCGAGGTCGTCGAGGCCGCCAAGGCGGCGCACGTCGACCGGTTCGTACATACGTTGCCGAAGGGGTACGACACCGTGGTCAGCGACGACGGCGGCAACATCAGCGCCGGCGAGAAGCAGTTGATCACCATCGCAAGGGCGGTCCTGGCCCGCCCGCAGCTGCTCATCCTCGACGAGGCGACCAGCTCGGTGGACACCCGCACCGAGCTGTTGATTCAGCAGGCTACGGCCGAGTTACGCCGCGACAGAACCAGATTCATCATCGCGCACCGGCTGTCGACGATTCGTGACGCCGACATGATCCTGGTGATGGAGGCGGGACGCATCGTGGAACGCGGCAGCCACGCCGAACTGCTTGCTCGGCGTGGCGAGTACTGGGCCATGACGCAGGTGTGATGCGGAGCCCTGCGCACCCGCGGCCGTCCTCACAGTCGGCCGCGGGTGCGCAGGGCCGTTGGGTGCGGGCGCGTCGGTTCCCCCCGCCGCCGTTATCCCCCGATTCGGCGGCACCGCGCCCGCACCTAGGCCCTGCGCTCGTCTGATTCCGGCCGACGTTGTCCCCTCGGCACCGCGCCCGAAATGCTCGACGGGGAAAAGGTACCGAGCAAACGGGTGGTCAGGAATCGGG
>JAOPVF010000029.1 GCA_025963195.1 Mycobacterium sp.
CGAACCGGGTGACGACGAGCGACGCACCGTCGCGCACTGCAGCCCTTGCCAATTCGTCCTCGACGCCGGCAGGCAACCACGCGCCCGGCTCGAAGGCGTCGTCGTACACGCCCGAGGTGGGGGACAGATCCAGCGTGGTGACCGACACCGGATCCAGGCCGGTAATCAACGGCTCCCCGGTCACCACGGCTTGGGTTTCGGCAAGGCCGAGTTCGGCGCGGATCACGCCCGTCATCACGTCGACCGGAACCGACGTGGCCTGCTCGAACATGCGCCACTCGTCATCGGATTGATCGGTGACGTACGCGTTGTCGGGATCGAGTGCGGCCTGCTGCGCCCCGCTGACGATGAGCACGGCGGTGCGCAGCACCAGCAGCGGCCAAAGGACGTCGGCCTCGGCGGCGATCAACGGCCGGACTGCGTGAAATGCCTTGATGCCAGGCAAGATCGACGTGGGTGTGGTGCCGGGGTGGCCCAGCACCGATGACAGGGTGATGGCCAGTTCGGAGACGGCCCAGGTATCCGACAGGTCACCGAAGTCGATGATGCCGTCCGGTCCCGGTCCTGCATGCGTCGCGACGACGTTCGCGTCGGTCAGGTCGAGATGCACGGCCTGGCGCCGGAGTTCGTCGGCGAGCGGTGCGATGCGCGCCCAGGCTGCGTTCGATGCAGCCGTCAGGCGTTCCCGGTGCGACGCGTCGCCGACGTGCGAGACGAGGGTTTCGACGACGTCATGGCCGACGCGCAGATCCCACTGCAGAGCGCGGTCCAGGCCGGGGTGGCGGAAGCCGGCCAGGGCGCGGCTCACCCGGCCTGCGAGATCGCCCATGCCCGCGACGACCGCTGGCGACAGGTGGCCGGCGCCGACCAGCGTGCCGCCCTGGAGATACGGCAACAACCGGACGTAAGCGGTGCCATCCGGGGCGAGCGAAGCGACGGGGGAGATGTCAAGCAGACCGGTTACCGCCGTACAGCTCTCACCCGCCAGGTTCGGCAGCGGCGCCGCGACCCGCAGCGTCGGTTCGGCGTCGGCGATCAGCTCGGCCGCGGCATCCTGCGCCGCCAACTCCACTGCGCTGAATGCCGGGTTGGCGATCTTCAGCACTGCGAATGGTCGGTCGTCGGAATCGAGTACCAGGAAGTTCTTGTCCTGTTGGCTGCCAAGCGACTCCGCGCGCGCGTTGATGCCGTAGTACTTCAACAGCAGGTGTTCGGCCTGAGCGTCGCTGACCTGGGGCGCCGGGAGTTCGGGCTGCTCCAGGAAGTTGAACCCGGCCGTCACTGGTTGACGAATCGGACGACGACGTCGGTGAAGGCGTCGTTGTCGTCACCCGCAGCCGTGTGCCCGGCCTCGGCCAACTCGACGAATTCGGCGCCAGGCACCTTGGTCAGGAAGTCCTCGACGCTCTCTGGGCTGACCACGTCCGAGAGCTTGCCGCGGATCAGCAGGATCGGGATCTCCAAGTTGATCGCTGCCTGCTCCATCTTGTCGACCCGCAGGAACGGATCGTCGGCGGGCTTGGTCAGGAACGCCGGATCCCAGTGCCAGTACCACCGGCCGTCGCTCAGGCGCAGGTTCTTCTTCAACCCCTCGGGGCTGCGTGGCTTGGGCCGGTGCGGCAGATACGCGGCGACCGCGTCCGCGGCGGCCTCGAGCGAGTCGAAGCCGTCGACGTTGCTGAACATGAAGTCGCGGATGCGGGCACTTCCGTCCTTCTCGAACCTCGGCACGACGTCGACCAGGACGAGCTTGGTGACGAGTTCGGGGCCGGCCTCGTGCGCTGCGAGGATGCCCGTCAGCCCGCCCATGCTCGCGCCGACCAGGGCTACCGGCCTGCCGATTTGGTACAGCACCTGCAGGATGTCACCGGACAGCGACTCGACCGTGTAGTCCGCCGTGGGGGAGCGGTCGCTGTCGCCGTGCCCTCGGCTGTCGAGTGCGATGACGTGGAAGCCGGCGTCGGCCAGGATCTGCCCGGTGTTCTTCCACGAGTACCGGTTCTGACCTCCGCCGTGCAGCATCAGGACGGTCGGGCGGTCGTCAGCCGACGCGGCTCCGCGGTTCCACTCGTCGCCGATCAAGTTCAGGCCGTCGACGCCGCGGAACGTCACGGTCTGCGATGTGCTGTGCGCAGTGCTCACAAAGGATCCTCTCGGCCGTCTCACTGCACGTTACCCAGGCGATTTACGGCGACGGAGGCGGGTCCGGCGGCGCCGACGATGAATTCTCCCGCCGGGCGGAGTCTGATCGCTATGCCCAACATCACTCCCTCACTCTGGTTCGACGGCAACCTAGAGGAAGCCGCCGCCTTCTACGCATCGGTCTTCCCCAATTCGTCCGTGGGACCGTTCTTCCGTCCCCCCGAGGCCGGTTCTGGTACCGCGGGCGACGTGCTGTACGGCACCTTCGTCTTGGACGGACACCGGTTCCTCGGCATCAACGGCGGTCCGATGTTTCGGTTCACCGAGGCGGTGTCGTTCGAAGTGCGCTGTGCGGACCAGGACGAAGTCGACTACTACTGGTCCAAGCTCCTCGACGGCGGCGAGGAGTCGCAGTGTGGCTGGCTCAAGGATCGCTACGGATTGAGCTGGCAGATCGTGCCCGAGCGGCTGTACGAACTGCTGGAGGGCCCGGACCCAGCGCAGGCGGCTGCCGCCATGGCCGCGATGATGGAGATGCGCAAGATCGTCATCGCCGAACTGGAGGCGGCCGTCGGTAACTTGTGATCTCGGCGTGATTCCGAGCCGTTGACGGTTTGCTGACGTCGCACCGCCTCCGACCGGCGTGTACGACCTGCATGGGCGGAGTTCCACATGCACGCTTTGGCGGCTCCCGCAGTGTTCTGCGGTTGCTGGCGCAGAAATGCTTGTTGTACGGTTCTTCGACTTCTTCCTGTGTCACCATCACGGGGTTCGCCCAGCGATCGCGTTTAGTCGGAGGGGACCATCGGCTCATGCCATTGAGGTGCAACGCAGGGGAGATCCGCTGATGGTTGCGCCCGGCACTCTCGCTACGAACGCGGCCAAACCGATCCGCGCCGCCGGCGGATTCTTCGCGATGGCGCTCGACACCTTCGTGTCGATGTTCAAGCCGCCGTTCGCCTGGAGGGAGTTCATCCTGCAGTCGTGGTTCGTCGCGCGGGTGTCGATCCTGCCGACGCTGATGCTGACGATTCCCTATACGGTGTTGCTCACCTTTACCTTCAACATCCTGCTGACGGAGTTCGGCGCCGCGGACTTCTCCGGCACCGGCGCCGCGCTCGGCACGGTGCGTCAGATCGGGCCGATCGTCACGGTGCTGGTGGTCGCCGGCGCCGGTGCCACCGCGATGTGTGCCGACCTCGGCGCGCGGACGATTCGGGAGGAACTCGACGCGCTGCGCGTGATGGGCGTCAATCCCATTCAGGCCCTTGTGGTTCCCCGCGTACTCGCCGCCACGCTGGTGTCGCTGGCCCTGTCCGCCACGGTGATCCTCGTCGGCCTCGCGGGCGCCTACTTCTTCACCGTCTACATTCAGAACGTCTCGCCGGGTGCCTTCGCGTCCGGTTTGACCCTGATCATCGGCGCAGCCGACGTGACGATCGCGCTGCTGAAGGCGGCGTTGTTCGGACTCTCCGCTGGGCTGATCGCCTGCTACAAGGGCATTTCCGTGCGTGGCGGCCCGGCCGGTGTGGGTAACGCCGTGAACGAAACCGTGGTCTTCACCTTCATGGCGCTGTTCGCCATCAACGTCGTCGCCACCGCCGTCGCAGTGAAGGTGACGATGTGACCGTCTCGAAGCCCCATTCCCAATTCCCGTGGCTGAAAGGCCGGGCCCGCCCCTGGGTCGACGGCTGGAATCGCATTGGGAGGCAGACCAAGTTCTACGGCACGACACTACGGTCGATTCACTATGCGTTCACCGACTATCGCATCGAGTTGATCCGCCTGATCGCCCAAATGGGCCTTGGCGCAGGCGCGCTCATCATCATCGGCGGCACGGTGGCAATCGTCGGATTCCTGACCGTCACCACCGGCGCGCTGGTCGCCGTGCAGGGGTACACCGACTTCTCCGAGATCGGTGTCGAGGCCTTGACGGGATTCGCTTCGGCGTTCTTCAACGTGCGACTGATCGCGCCGGCGACGACCGCGGTTGCGCTATCGGCGACGATCGGGGCCGGTGCCACAGCTCAACTCGGCGCCATGCGGATCAACGAAGAGATCGACGCGCTCGAAGTGATGGGCATCCGCAGCGTCGCCTATCTGGCGTCCACCCGGGTGGTGGCCGGCCTACTCGTCGTGATCCCGCTCTATTGCGTTGGTGTGCTGGCGGCGTTCTGGGCGGCGCGTTTCGGCACGACGGTGCTCTACGGTCAGTCGACGGGCGTGTACGACCATTACTTCAGGACGTTCCTGAACCCCACCGATCTGGTCTGGTCGTTCCTCCAGTGCGTGGTCCTGGCCGTGGTAATCATGCTCGTGCACACCTATTACGGCTTTACCGCACGGGGCGGCCCCGCCGGCGTTGGCGAAGCCGTCGGGCGCGCAGTGCGCATGTCACTCATCATTGCCGCGTTCGTCCTCGTGATGATGTCGCTCGCCATCTACGGCCAATCCGGCAACTTCAATCTGGCTGGTTAGTGCAATGGACGACAGAGACGACGGACTGCATCCCGCATGGGCGACGCTGAGCCTGGTGCTCGTGGTCGCCGCATTGCTGTGGCTGACGTATGCATTGTTCAGCGGCACGTTCCGGAGATCCGTGCCCGTCACGTTGAGCTCCGATCGGGCCGGCTTGGTAATGGAGACCAACGCCAAGGTCAAGCTGCGCGGCGTACAGGTTGGCCGGGTCGCCGAGATCACGGGCGGTGGTGCAGGCGCGACGCCGGTGTCGCTACGCCTCGAGATCGACCGGGATCAGATCGAGCACATTCCCGCCAACGTCGAGGCGCAGATTCGGGCCACGACCGTGTTCGGGGCGAAGTTCGTCGATCTGGTGTATCCCAGCGATCCCAGCCGGCAGCGGCTGGCGGCCGGTCAGGTCCTGGTGTCGCGCAACGTCAGCACCGAGATCAATACGGTGTTCCAGAACGTCGTTCTCGTGCTGGACACGATCGACCCGGCCAAGCTCAACAGCACCCTTTCCGCGCTCGCGGAAGGCGTCCGCGGACAGGGCGATCGCATCGGTCAGGCCACCACCGACGCCAACCAGGTTCTGGTCGAACTGAACCCGCGCAGTGAGACGATCCGAGCCGACTGGCGTGCGCTCAAGGATTTCAACGACACCTATGCTGGTGCGGCACAAGACATCTTGGCCACGCTGAACGCGGCCAGCACGACGAGCACCACCATCGTCAAACAAGCCGGCCAGCTGGATGCGTTGCTGTTGGCCACCATTGGACTTTCCAACAGCGGTATCAGTCTGCTCGCTCCGAACCAGGCCAACCTCATCAAGGCCATCAACGTGTTGGAGCCGACGACCAACCTGTTCTACAAGTACAACCCCGAGTACACCTGCCTGCTGGTGGGCGCGAAGACCCTGCTGGACACCGGAGGTTACGAAGCGCCCGGCGGCAATGGTCGTTCCCTCGTGCTCGACACCGGCCTGGCGCTCGGCGACGACCCGTACCACTATCCGGACAACCTGCCGGTCGTCGGCGCCAAGGGCGGACCGGGCGGCAAGCCAAGCTGCGGCTCGCTGCCGGACGTTGCGCAGAACTGGCCGGTGCGCAATCTCGTCACCAACACCGGTTTCGGCACGGGCATTGACTGGCGGCCGAACCCCGGCATCGGCTTCCCGGCTTGGGCCAACTACCTACCCACGACCCGTGGGGTGCCCGAGCCGCCGAGCATCCGCAATCTGTTCGGCGGGCCTGCCCCGGGACCGATTCCGTATCCAGGCGCGCCCGCCTATGGAGCCGACCTCTACGCGCCCGACGGCACGCCGTTGTGGCCGGGTCTACCTCCGGCGCCGCCGCCGATGGCGCCACGCGACCCAGGTCGAACACCGGGCACGGAGCCGTTCGTGGTCCCGCATCCCGCGGAGATGCAGCCAACGCCGCTGCCGCCGATACCCCTTCCGACGGCGGTGGTTCCGTCACCATGACCTCATCCAGACCGACAGCAACGAGAGGTAACCGGTCATGAGAGAGAGCCTGGGAGGCGTCGGGTTGCGCCTCGCCGTCTTTCTGGCTGTTTGTCTGCTGGGCGTGTTCGGGCTCTACGCGGTCTTCGGGCAGCTGCGTTTCGGCGAGAAGGCCAAGACCTACAACGCCGAATTCGTCAACGTAACCGGGTTGGAGAACGGCGACTTCGTCCGCATCGCGGGCGTCGAGGTCGGCCAGGTGAAGAAGGTCGAGATCCAGCCCGACACCACGGCGGCGGTCGAATTCACCGCCGACGATTCGGTGGTGTTGACCGAAGGCAGTCGAGCCGTCATCCGCTACGACGACTTGATCGGCGGCCGGTACCTCGCGCTCGAAGAAGGTACGGGCGGCACCAAGAAGCTCAACGCGGGTGACACGATCCCGCTGGCCCGCACGTCGCCGGCGCTCGACCTGGATGCCTTGATCGGCGGCTTCCGGCCGCTGTTCAAGGCGCTCGATCCCGATCAGGTAAATGCGTTGTCCGGTCAGTTGATTACCGCCTTGGAAGGCCAGGGCGGGACCATCAATTCGTTCCTCGCGCAGACCGCGGCGCTGACGAATACGCTCGCCGACCGCGATCAGCTGATCGGGCAGGTCATCGTCAACCTCAACGTCGTGCTCGGATCGCTGGGCGACCAGAACGACCAGTTCGGAAAGGCCGTCGACGCGCTCGCCGAACTGGTGGAGGGACTCGAGTCCCGCAAGGTGGACATCAGCAACGGCCTGGCGTACACCAACGCCGCCGCCGGGAGCATCACCGACCTCCTCGTGCAGGCGCGTCCGCCGTTTGCGAAGACGATCACCGAGACCGACCGGGCGGCCGGCATCGTGGTGGCCGATCACGATTACTTCGACAACCTGCTCAACACGTTGCCGGATGCGTATCAAGCTCTTGCGCGCCAAGGCATCTACGGCGACTTCTTCTCCTTCTACCTGTGCGACATCGTGCTCAAGCTCAATGGAAAGGGCGGCCAGCCGGTGTACGTCAAGGTCGCGGGCCAGACCAGTGGGAGGTGTGCGCCAAGGTGAAGCCCTTCAGCGAACGCAACCACTTCATCATCGGCGCCATCGGGCTGGCAGTCACCGTCGGCATCGTGGTGGGGGCACTGCAATACGACAAGCTGCCCTTCCTCAGCCAGGGCAAGGAGTACTCGGCCTACTTCGCCGAGGCAGGCGGTATCACCGGTGATGCGGGCGTACAGGTTTCGGGTTTCCAAGTAGGCAAGGTGACCTCGATCGAGCTGGACGGCCCGCGGGTTCTGATCAAGTTCACCGTCAAGAAGAGCATTCGGCTCGGGGATCGTACCGAGGCGGCCATCAAGACCAAGGGTTTGTTGGGCACCAAGATCCTGGAGGTCTATTCGCGTGGCGACGGCCAGCAGGACGGCACGATCCCCTTGGATCGCACCACGTCGCCGTATCAGCTGCCGGATGCGTTGGGCGAGTTGGCGACCACGATCAGCGGTCTGAACACCAATCAGCTGTCCGACTCCTTGCGGGTGCTGTCGGAGACGTTCTCCGACACCCCGCCAGAGCTTCGGATCGCGGTCGAAGGAGTGGCCCGATTCTCGGAAACACTCAATGAGCGCGACGCACAGCTGCGTGGGCTGCTGACCAACGCCAACAAGACGTCTGCGGTGCTGGCCGAGCGCAGCAACCAGATCGTCGGCCTCGTCTCCAACACCAATGCACTGCTGGTCGAACTGCAAAGCCAAAGCGCCGCACTGGATCAGATCTCCGGCAATGTCTCTGCCCTCAGCCAACAGTTGCAAGGGTTCATCGGCGACAATCGCGCGACGATGAAACCGGCTCTCGACAAGCTCAACGGTGTGCTGACGATCCTCGACAATCGCAAGGAACGGCTGCAGCGCTCGCTCACACTGCTCACGCAATATTCGATGTCCCTCGGTGAGTCGGTCGCGTCCGGGCCCTTCTTCAAGACCTATGTCGCGAACCTGCTGCCGGGACAGTTCTTGCAGCCGTTCATCGACGCCGCGTTCTCCGACCTCGGTCTGGATCCCAACGTGCTGCTGCCCTCGCAACGTAGCGACCCGCAGGTCGGCCAGCCGGGGACACCGGCATTGCCGGTGCCCTTCCCGCGGACCGGCCAGGGCGGCGAGCCGAATCTGACCATCCCCGACGCCATTACCGGCAACCCGGGCGACCAGGGGTGCGGACCGCCCGGCTTGCCGTTGCCCGGGCCTACCGGCTGCTACCCGTACCGCGAGCCGCTGCCCGCGCCGCCGCCGGGAGGACCGCCGCCCGGACCTCCGGCCCTGCCGCCGCCCGGGCTGGACTCCACACCGTCGCCGACGCCGAATCCCATCTTCGAGCCGGCACCAGGTGAGGCGCTGCCCCACGGGCCAGCGGAGGGCGGGCAATGATCCGCAACCTGAGACCCTGGATAGGCGCCGCGCTGGCAGTTCTGTTGGTGGCCGGCGTGGTCGTGCTGCTTCGCACCACCGAGACGATCAACCGCACGAATGTCGTTGCCTACTTCGACAACAGCAATGGCATCTACGTCGGCGACGACGTCCGCATCCTCGGTGTACCGGTCGGGCGGATCACGTCGATCGAACCGCAGCCCGAGCAGGTGAAGGTCTCGTTCTGGTACGACGACAAATACGACGTGCCTGCCGACGCGAAGGCCGCGATCCTGTCGCCGACGCTGGTGACGGCGCGCGCCATTCAACTCACCCCCGTCTACACCGAGGGGCCGGTGATGAAGGACGATGCGGTCATCCCGCGCGAACGCACCGCGGTGCCGGTCGAGTGGGACGACGTCCGTCAGCAGCTGGAGAAGATTGCCGACACGTTGCAGCCGACGGAGCCCGGCGAGGTGAGCCCGCTGGGTTCGATCATCAACACCACCGCCGACAACCTGCGGGGCGAGGGCGCCAACATCCGCGACACGGTCATCAAGTTGTCGCAAGCGTTTTCGGCCCTCGGTGATCACAGCACCGACATCTTCTCGACCATCAAGAATCTGGCGATTCTGGTGTCGGCGCTGCAGGACAGCACCGACTTGATGCGCCAGCTCAATCAGAATCTGGCGTCGGTGACGGGACTTCTCGCGGACAATCCGAACGAGGTCGCCGATGCCGTTCGTGACCTCAACGCCGTCGTCCCCGAAGTACAGGCGTTCGTGGCGGAGAACCGCGAAGCGCTTGGCACCACGTCGGACAAGTTGGCAGGGGTGACCCAGGCGTTGAACGACAGCCTCGCCGACGTCAAGCAGTTCCTGCACGTGGCGCCCAACACGTTGCAGAACTACGTGAACATCTGGCAACCCGCCCAGGGCGCGGCGAGCAGCGTGCCGATGCTGAACAACTTCGCCAATCCGATTTCCTTCCTGTGCGGCGCGATTCAGGCAGCGTCACGGCTTGGCGCGGAGGAATCGGCGAAGCTGTGCGTGCAGTACTTGGCGCCGGTCATCAAGAATCGGCAGTACAACTTCCTGCCCCTCGCGCAGAACGTCTTCGTCGGTGCCACGACGCGGCCGAACGAGCTCACCTACAGCGAGGACTGGATGCGGCCGGATTACATTCCGCCACAGCCGGTTGCGCCGCAGGCGCCTCCGCTGCCGGACGGCACGTCAGCGCCGCCGCCGGTGGACACTCCGCTGCTGCCCGCAGAGGCGATGGTCACCAATCCGGCGGACGGTCTGCCCGGGATGATGGTGCCGCCCGGAGTCGGACCATGATGCGCGCCAGGTGGACACGCGTCGCGACGGCAATGGTGGTGCTTGGTCTCGCGGTGTCCGGGTGCGGCTGGCGAGGGCTGAACTCGGTTCCGCTGCCCGGGGTGCAGGGTGTGGGCCCCGGCGCGTTCACCATCCAGGCGCAGATGCCCGACGTCGACAACGTCGAAGAGAACTCCCGCGTGCGGGTCGGCGACGTGAATGTCGGCACGGTCAGCAAGATCGAGCGTCAGGGGTGGCATGCGCTGGTGACGATGACCCTCAACCGCGACGTGCAGTTACCGGCCAATGCGACTGCCAAGGTCGGCCAGACCAGTCTGCTCGGGTCACAACACATCGAGCTGAAGGCACCGACCGACGTTGCGCCCCAAGGCAAACTGGGTGAAGGTTCGGTGATTCCACTGACCTCGGCCGGCGCGTATCCGACCACCGAGCAGGCGCTGGCCGCAATTGCGGTGGTGCTCAACGGTGGTGGCATCGGCAACATTCAAGACATCACCGAGGCGTTGAGCACCGCCTTCGCGGGCCGTGAGAACGACTTGCGCAGTCTGATCGAGCAACTCGACAAGGCGATCGGCTACCTCGACGACCAAAAGGGCGACATCATCGCCGCTTCGGAGAGCCTGAACGACCTGTTCGGTCAGATCGCCGAGCAGAAACCGGTGGTGGACAAGGCGTTACGCACCATCCCCGATGCGCTGGCCGTGCTCAGGGACCAGCGTGAGAATCTCTCCGAGGCGCTCTCGCAGCTAGGCAAGTTCAGCGCGCTGGCCGCCGATTCGGTCAACCAGACCAAGGACGCACTCGTCCAGGAGCTCAAAGACCTCGGCCCGGTGCTGCAATCACTGGCCGACGCCGGTCCCGCGCTGACGCGCGCGCTGAGCTTCCTGCCGACGTTCCCCTTCCCCAAGGAGACGCTGACCAACTGGATGCGTGGCGACTATGCGAACCTGACGTTGATCCTCGACCTCACGTTGAGTCGGATCGATTCCGGGTTCTTCACCGGCTCGCGGTGGGAATGCGATCTGACCTGGCTAGAGCTTCAGTGGGGCCGCACCATCGGCCAATTCCCCAGCCCGTGTACGGGAAGTGCCCCGCCGAACGGCGCAGGCAACCCGTTGGTCGCTCCGTATCACTTGGATCAGGGGCCCTGACATGATTTTGACGAGACAAATCCGGATTCAGATCACGATCTTCATCGTGGTGGCGGCCACCGCGCTGGGTGTCATGGTCTTCGGATACATGCGGCTGCCGGAGATGATGGGGATCGGGGAGTATCGCGTCACCGTGGAGCTGCCCGAAACCGGTGGTCTGTACCCACGCGGCAACGTCACCTACCGCGGCGCGCAAGTCGGCTTGGTCGATAGCGTCGAGTTGACCGATACCGGTGTGTCGGCGGTGCTGTCGCTGAACTCGGACGTCAAGATTCCCGCCGACATCGAAGCCGAAGTGCACAGCCAGTCCTCTGTCGGCGAGCAGTACGTCATGCTGGTGCCCCGCAGTGGGCAGGGGCCGGAGTTGAGGAACGGGGACGTCATCCCTCGGGACCGCACCACGGTTCCCACGGACGTCAACACGGTCTTGGAGGATACGACCCGCGGTCTCGAGGCAATCCCTCGCGAGAACCTGAAGACGGTCATCGACGAGGCCTACATCGCGGTCGGCGGGCTCGGACCGGAGCTCCGCCGGCTCGTCAACGGCAGCACCGCGCTGGCCATCGATGCCCGCCAGAACCTCGACCCGCTGACCACGCTGATCGACCAGTCCAAACCCGTGCTGGACAGCCAGACCGACACCGCAGGCTCGATCCAGGCATGGGCGGCGAACCTGGCGAGCATTACCGGCCAGCTGCAGAGCCAGGACCCTGCCGTGGCCGGCATCCTGCAAAAGGGCCCGGGCGCCGCCGATGAGGTGCGTGCCTTGTTCGATCGGGTGCGGCCAACGCTGCCGATCGTGCTGGCCAATCTGGTCAGCGTCGGCGAGGTGGCCGTCACCTACCAGCCGAGCCTCGAGCAGTTGCTGGTGCTGTTGCCGCAGGGCACCGCCGTGACGCAGGCCGTCGGCGTGCACAAGCGGAACACCAAGCAGGACTACGAAGGCGATGCCTTGGTCTTCAACCTGAACCTGATGATCCCCAATTTCCCGGCGCCCATCCCGTTGCCGCCGCAGCAGCTGCCGCCGCCGTGCACCACCGGCTTCCTGCCCGCCCAGCAGCAGCGGGTGCCCACCTCCGAGGACTACCCCGACCGGACACCGGGCAACGTCTACTGCCGAGTCCCGCAAGACGCGCCGTTCAACGTCCGCGGCGCGCGCAACATCCCCTGCATGACCGTGCCGGGCAAACGTGCCCCGACCTGGCAGATGTGTGAGAGCAACGAGAGTTATGTGCCGCTGAACGACGGCTACAACTGGAAGGGCGATCCGAACGCCACGCTGTCCGG
>JAOPVF010000034.1 GCA_025963195.1 Mycobacterium sp.
TGAACTTGGCGTTGCCCGCCTGGTGCCAGTTGTGGCCGATGACCTCGGGCAGGTGTTGGTGCAGGGTGCCGCCCAGCGCCACGTTGAGGACTTGGGCGCCGCGGCAGATCCCGAGCACTGGCAGCCCTCGTTGGATCGCGCTCTGCACCAGCGCGAACTCCCAGGCGTCGCGCTCGCGGGCCGGCTCGTCGGTGGTCGGGTGCGGCGCTTGGCCGTAGGTGGCGGGGTCGACGTCCCTGCCGCCGGTGAGCACCAGCCCGTCCAGCCCGTCGAGCACCCGGTCGGCGATGTCGGCGTCCACCGGTTGCGGCGGAAGCAGCGTGGCGATGCCGCCCGCCAGGGTGACGCCTTCGACGTAGATGGCGGGCAGGAAGCTGGCCTTGACGTCCCAGACACCGGTCTGCGCCTGCTGCAGGTAGGTGGTCAGGCCGAGGACTGGGCGTATCGGGCGTGGCACCGGTGGGCAGGAGCGAAGCGACCCGGGGATGGATCCCTCAGAGCCGCTCAAAACCCCGCACCCTCTCCCAGTCGGTCACCGCGGAGTTGAACGCCTTCAATTCGATCCGCGCGTTGTTCAGGTAGTGCTCGACGACCTCGTCGCCGAACGCCTCCCTGGCCACCGTCGAGGATTCGAACAGCGCCGCCGCCTCGGCCAGAGTGGTCGGAAGCCGTTCCGCATCACCGGTATACGCGTTGCCCGAGCATGGGTCGGGTAGCTCGAGCTCGTCGTCGATGCCGTGCAGGCCGCCCGCGATCAGCGCGGCGACGGCGAGGTACTGGTTGACGTCGCCACCGGGTGCCCGGCACTCCATCCGCATGCCGTGCCCGTGGCCGACTACGCGCAGTGCGCAGGTGCGGTTGTCCATTCCCCACGCGACGGCGGTCGGGGCGAAGCTGCCCTCGACGAAGCGCTTGTAGGAGTTGATGTTCGGTGCGTAGAAAAGCGTCAGCTCGCGCAGCGTGGCCAGTTGCCCGGCAATGAAGCTCTGGAACATCTTGGACATGCCGCGGGGCTGGTCCTCGTCGGCGAACACGGCCGATCCGTCGTCGCCGCGGAACGAGATGTGGATGTGGCAGCTGTTGCCTTCTCGCTCATCGTATTTCGCCATGAACGTGATGGCCTTGCCGTGCTGGTCGGCGATCTCCTTTGCGCCATTCTTGTAGATCGAATGGTTGTCGCAGGTGACCAGTGCGGTGTCGTAGCGGAACCCGATCTCCTGCTGGCCGAGGTTGCATTCGCCCTTGACGCCCTCGCAGTACATGCCTGCGCCCTCCATGCCGCGACGGATGTCGCGCAGTAGCGGCTCCATTCGGGTCGACGCCAGCATCGCGTAGTCGATGTTGTAGTCGGTGGCGGGCGTCATCCCCCGGTAGCCGTTCGCCCACGCCTCGCGGTAGGTGTTGTCGAACACCATGAACTCCAGTTCGGTGGCGGCGACGGCGCCCATCTTGCGCTCCGCGAGCCGCTGCAGCTGGCTGCTCAGAATGCTGCGCGGCGCAGGGACCACCGGACTGCCGTCGTGCCAGCCGAGGTCGGCCATCACCAGCGCTGTGCCGGGCAGCCACGGCAGCAGCCGCAGCGTGCCGAAGTCGGGCGTCATGACCATGTCGCCGTAGCCGGCCTCCCAGCTCGACATGGCGTAGCCGTCGACGGTGTTCATGTCGACGTCGACGGAGAGCAAGTAGTTGCAGCACTCGGCTCCGTGGGCGGCGATGTCGTCGACGAAGAGGCGGGCCGAGACCCGTTTTCCGGTCAATCGGCCCTGCATGTCGGTGAAGGCGACGATCACCGTGTCGATCTCACCGGCGGCCACGAGGCGCTCCAGCTCCGTTTGCGACAGCATGCCGGGCCGTTCCGTGGATACCGACATCGCGGGCCCTCCCTTGTCCGTCATGACGAAACTCAACCATTGGAAACCTTCGCGCTACCGAAATCCAGTGCAGTTTTACACAACTGTCACTGCCAAAGGTAGGACACAAGACCAATAGCACTCTAATGTGCCTAGGCAGTGAACTGCCGCATCGACGGCGAACCAGGCCTGACGAAGGAGAACCACCGTGCCAGAAGGTCACGATCTTCCGGAGCTGAGTGACGACGAGAAACACCTCGCCAGCCTCGGCTACACCCAGGAGCTGAACCGCTCCTGGTCCGGCTTCAGCAACTTTGCCATCTCGTTCTCGATCATCTCGATCCTGGCGGGCTGCTTCACGTCGTTCGGCCTCGGCTGGAACAACGGCGGCCCTGCCGCAATCGCCTGGGGCTGGCCGATCGTCTCGGCCTTCATCCTGATCATCGGGCTCTGCATGTCGGAGCTCGTCTCCGCCTACCCCACGTCCGGCGGCATCTACTGGTGGGCAAGCAAGCTCGGGGGCGCCAAGGCCGGCTTCTACACCGGCTGGCTCAACCTGATCGGCCTGATCGCGATTCTGGCGTCGGTGGCCTACGGCGCGGCGACGTTCCTGGACCTCACGCTCGGCACGTTCAGCGAGACCTGGCTGGCCGGCTACAGCCTGACCAGGACGTTCATCATCTTCCTCGTCATTCTGGCGTTGTCGGCGACCGTCAACATCTTCTCGTCGCACCTGCTCGCGGTGATCAACAACATCTCGGTGTGGTGGCACGTCGCGGGTGCGGCCATCGTCATCGGGATACTGATCTTCGTTCCCGAGCAGCACGCCAGCTTCGGTGATGTGTTCGCCAAGACCATCAACAACAGCGGCATGTTCGGCGGAACCACGTCGGGCTTCGGATTCCTGCTCCTGGTGCTGCCGATCTCGGCGATCCTGACTCAGTACACGATCACCGGTTACGACGCGTCGGCTCACCTGTCGGAGGAGACCCAGGGCGCCGCTGACGGGGCGGCGAAGGGCATTTGGCGCTCGATCTTCTACTCGGCCATCGGGGGCTGGATCCTGCTGCTGACGTTCCTGTTCGCCGTGAACGACTCCGACGCGGTGTCGGCGGGCGGCGGCGCGGTCGCGGTCATCTTCGCCCAGGCCATGGACTCCAAGTGGGTCGGCATCGTGCTGCTGATCTCGACGGCGGGCCAGCTCTTCTGCACCACTGCCTGCCAGACCAGCAGCTCGCGGATGCTGTTCGCGTTCAGTCGAGACCGTGCCGTGCCAGGCCACCAGCTGTGGTCCAAGGTCAGCAAGCACAAGATTCCCGCCAACGGCGTCATCGTCACCGCCGTAATCGCCGCCATCGTGACGCTGCCCGCCCTCGTCGAGGTCGACATCAACGGCGCACCGGTCCCGATCGCGTTCTTCGCGGTCGTCTCGATCGGCGTGGTTGGGCTTTACCTCTGCTTCGCCGTGCCGATCTACTACCGGTGGAAGGCGGGCGATGAGTTCCCCGTCGGCAAGTGGAACCTCCGCGGGCACCACAAGTGGATGGCCCCGGTCGCGATCATCGAGATCGTCGTGACGTCGATCATCGCGATGTTCCCGACGTCATCGGGCGGCGTGCCGTGGGGCGACGCCTTCGAGTGGAAGTACGTCAACTACACCCCGCTGCTGGTCGGCGGCGTGTTGATCCTGCTGTTCATCTACTGGCACGTGTCGGTCAAGAAGTGGTTCACCGGTCCGATCAAGCAGGTGGAGCTCACCGCGTCGGGCGAGGAAGTGGTGCTCGACCAATCGTGAGGGCCTGACCGCTCACCAGGTGCTGGTGCGCAGCACGATCTCGGCGGCCAACTGGGCCGTCGACTCGTGCGCGTTCCGCCTACCGAGCAGCTCGACCAGACGGTAGTCGCCGTAGACGTAGCGCTGGCTGGCCTTGGCGATGTTGCGGGCCGACGGCGTGCTGACCAGTGCAGTGGTGTTGACCTCGACGGGCGGGCACTGCTCGTCGCGGACGACGCCTGCCTGGTCGGCGACGCACGGGTGGCCGCGGTCGATCACCACCAGCCCGATGAAGCGGTCGAGGCGGGTGGCCGCGAGCACCCACGCCAGTTCGCCGCCGACGCGATCGCCGACGAGCAGTGCCCAACGGACCTTGAGGACGTCGAGGATGCCGAGCACTGCCTTGGGGCTCAGCTGCGGGTCGGGTGCGATCACGACGGTCCGCAGCGATGCGGTGTGCAGCCGCTCACAGACTGCGTCGTAGGCCGACGGTCCCTGATGTGCTGCGCCGAGCAGCACGACGACCGACCCCTTCTCGGGACCCGACACGTCGACGGTGGCCGGGAACCCGTCGACGGTCACCACGGTCGAAGGCATTTGGTCACGCTACAGGGGTTGATCATCTTCGTGGGCGGGTTTTCGCTCGGTCCCTACTTCGCCGTCAGCGCAATTCGAGGCGCTGCGCCTGCTTGGTCACCAATTCCATAAACGTCTGCGGCAGCGTCGCTTTGACGGTGATCGTCGGGTTCGGCGTCGGCAGCGCGATCCCGAACACGGCCGACTGACCGACGTTCTCGAAGGAGAAGTAGGCGCTGCTGCTCTCGGTGCCCAGCTGCATCGTCTGCTGGTAGACGAGCGCATCGGGACGCGGCGCCTCGAGCCGGGTCGTGGTCATCGGGATCCCCTGCGACGAAGGGTCGAAGAAGGTTTGGAACCGGGCACATCGCTGCGCCACGGCGTCCAGAGCGTCGAGATCGAGGGGCCACGACACCACGGTCATCACCATTCGGGCGCCGTCGTAGGCCACCACGTACTTGATCGCGCTGCCGGCGCCGCGCTCGGCCGACGCCGCGATCACCCGAGTGAGCCCGTCCGAGCAGCCCTCGGGACTGGACAACATGGCAGGCGGTCCGCCGGCGCCGTCCGCCTGGCCGGGTTTCTCGGGGATGCGGTCGTATTGCACGCCGGGCGGGAAGTCGCCCGCGGTCAGGAGCGCCGCCTCCAACCGAGCGCCCGGCCAGGTCGCAGTGCCCTGGACGGCGTTTGCACAGCCGGACAGCGCGGCGGTAACGACCACCAGAACCGCGACTGCGGCGCGCCGTCCGATCATGTCTCGAGGTTAC
>JAOPVF010000061.1 GCA_025963195.1 Mycobacterium sp.
TGCTGATCTTCGGCGGCGAGGCCTGCCCGCCCGAACTCGGTGAACGGCTCGCCGTAGACGGACGCGAGGTCTGGAACACCTATGGACCGACCGAGGCGACGGTCGTGGCCTGCGCGGCGCCGCTCGATGGCAAGGGACCGGTGAGCATCGGGCTGCCGCTGCCCGGCTGGAATCTGGCGGTCGTGGATCAAAAGGGGGAGCCGGTAACTCTTGGCGAGGTCGGCGAACTGGTGATCGGCGGCGTCGGCCTCGCGCGCTACCTCGATCCCGAGAAGGACGCCGAGAAGTACGCGCCGATGCCGACATTGGAGTGGGCGAGGGCCTACCGCAGCGGCGACCTCGTTCGGCTGGAAGCCGACGGCCTCTACTTCATGGGACGCGCCGACGACCAGGTCAAGGTTGGTGGCCGCAGGATCGAGCTGGGCGAGGTCGACGCGGCGCTGGTGAATCTGCCCGGCGTCAGCGGCGGCGCAGCGGCCGTTCGCCGCACCGCGAGCGGCACCCCGCTGCTCGTCGGCTACATCGCCAGTGCCGATCCCGAGTTCGACGTTGCGGCCGCACGTGCCGCCTTGAGCGAAGCGCTGCCCGCCGCCCTGGTGCCGAGGCTGGTCCTCGTCGACGAACTGCCCACCCGCACGTCGGGCAAGGTGGATCGCAACGCGCTGCCGTGGCCGGTCGACGGCGACAGCAGATCCGACGGCCTGGAGCTTGGCGGCACCATGGGCTGGCTGGCCGGATTGTGGCGCGACGTGCTCGCCGCACCGATCGACGGTCCCGAGGCCGACTTCTTCGCCCTCGGCGGCGGATCGTTGTCGGCAGCGCAATTGGTCGCCGCGCTACGCGCCAAGCGCCCGCAGGTGACGGTCGCGGACCTGTACGACCACCCCCGGCTCGGCTCGTTGGCCGGTTACCTCGACGAGCTCGATCCACCGCCGCAGGTGAAAACCCGCACGGTGAAACCGGTTTCGCGGCTCACCGAGCTGACGCAGGTGGCCCTCTCGCTCCCCCTGGCCACGCTGACGGGGATGCAGTGGGTGGTGTGGCTGGCGCTGCTCAACAACGTCGCCGCCCAGTTGAACCTGCTGCCGTGGGCGGTGCCGGTGAACTGGTGGTGGACCGTGGCGGGCTTCATCGTCTTCGTCACGCCGGTCGGACGGATGGGCATCGCGGTGCTTGCCGCGCGGACGCTGCTCGGCGGGCTCGAGCCGGGCACCTATCGCCGTGGTGGGCCCGTGCACCTGCGGATCTGGCTCGCCGAACGACTCGGTGAGGCCAGCGGCGCCGAGAACCTCGCAGGCGCACCTTGGTTGGTCTACTACGCCAGGGCGCTTGGCAACAAAGTCGGCAAGGGCGTCGACCTGCACTCGTCTCCTCCCGTCACGGGCATGCTGACGCTCGGGCACCGGTGTTCGATCGAGCCGGAGGTCGACCTGACCGGGCATTGGATCGACGGCGACCAGTTCCACGTCGGCCGCATCGAAGTTGGCACCGACGCCACCGTCGGCGCGCGCACGACGCTGCTGCCGGGCGCCGTGATTGGCAAGAACGCCGATGTCGCACCGGGTTCCGCCGTCGTCGGCAAGGTGAAGTCCGGCCAGTACTGGAAGGGCTCGCCCGCCGTGAAGTCCGGCAAGGCCCGCCATCCGTGGCCCGAGGAGCGGCCGCGCCGCGCCCCCGTGTGGGTGGCGATGTTCGGCGTGACGTCGGTGCTGCTCGGCAGTCTGCCGTTGGTGGCGCTGGCCGCGGGCCTTGCAGTACTGGGGTGGGCAGTGCGCCACACCGCGACGCTGTCCGACGCGCTCCTGCCCGCGGCGCTGTGGACGCCGGTGGCGACGCTGACGGCCGTGGTGGTCTACGCGCTCCTGACGGTGGTCGGCGTGCGGGTGTTGTCACTCGGCCTGCACGAGGGCTACCACCCGGTGCGCAGTCGGGTCGGCTGGCAGGTGTGGGCCACCGAACGGCTGATGGACGCCGCCCGCAACTACCTCTTCCCGATCTACGCCAGCCTGCTCACCCCGGTGTGGCTGCGGTTGCTTGGCGCGAAAATCGGTCGTGGAACCGAGATCTCGACCGCATTGCTGACCCCGAAGTTCACCGTCGTGGAGGACGGCGCGTTCCTCGCCGACGACACCATGGTGGCGTCCTACGAGTTGGGCGGCGGCTGGATCCACGTCGCCAAGGCCACCATCGGCAAGCGCGCGTTCCTCGGCAACTCCGGAATCACCCAGCCCGGTCGACGCGTCCCGGACGACGGGCTGGTGGCCGTGCTGAGCGCAACCCCGCACAAGGCCAAGGCGGGGTCGTCGTGGCTGGGCAGTCCACCGATCAGGCTGCGCCGCCAACCGACGGCCGCCGACGCGCTGCGCACCTTTCATCCGTCGCTGCGGTTGAAGATCTTGCGCGGTCTCGTGGAGACGTGCCGGCTGTTGCCGTTGATCGTCACGTTCGCGATCGGTGTGGCAGTGCTTGGCACCCTGCAGTTCCTGACGGACGAATTCGGTTATCTCTGGACGGCATTGGCGGGCGGGGCGGTGCTGCTCGTCACGGGCGCGGTGGCCGGCGCCATCGCCGTGGTAGCGAAGTGGCTTTGGGTCGGCCGGATTCGGGCCGTCGAGCATCCACTGTGGTCGCCGTTCGTGTGGCGCAACGAGGTATCCGACACGTTCGTCGAGACTGTCGCCGCGCCGTGGTTCGCCAGGGCCGCGAGCGGTACACCGGTAATGAACTTGTGGCTACGCGCGCTCGGCGCCAAGATCGGCCGCGGTGTGTGGTGCGAAACGTATTGGCTGCCAGAGGCCGACCTCGTGACCCTCGGCAGAGGAGCCACCGTCAACCGCGGCTGCGTGGTGCAGACCCATCTGTTTCACGACCGCATCATGCGGTTGGACACGGTGGTCATCGAGGACGGTGCGACGCTCGGCCCGCACTGCGTGGCGTTGCCCGCCGCGCGGATCGGTGCAGGCGCAACGGTTGGCCCTGCGTCGCTGGTGATGCGCGGCGACGAGGTGCCCGCGTCGACCCGCTGGCAGGGGAATCCGATCGCGCCGTGGAATGCGTTCCGCAAGAAGCGGAGCGAGCGGCCCGACAAACCATCCAAGAAGGCCGGAGCCTCTGCCGCGTGACCCGATCACACAAGAAAGCCACCAAACGAACACCTCCCGTCATCGATCCCTACATTCCCGCCAACGGCAACTTCGGCTACCGGGTGTCCCGCTACGAACTCGACCTCGAGTACAAGGTGAACATCAACCGGCTGTCCGGCACCGCCACGATCACCGCAGCCACTCTTGCGTCGTTGAAGACCTTCACCCTCGACCTGTCGGATGTCCTTACGGTGTCCAAGGTCTCGGTCAACGGGCACAGGCCCCAATCGTTTCACCGTTCACACGGCAAGCTGAGCATCACGTTGTCGACCGCACTGCCAGCGGGAGCGGCGATGTCGATCACCGTGCGCTACGCAGGCACGCCCCGACCGCTCCGAACCGTTTGGGGCGAAGTCGGTTTCGAGGAGCTGACCAACGGCGCGCTGGTGGCCGGGCAACCCAACGGCGCGGCGTCGTGGTTCCCCTGCGACGACCACCCGAGCAGCAAGGCCAGCTATCGGATCGTGATCAGCACCGAGAACCCGTACCGCGCGGTGGCCAACGGTGAGCTGGTGTCGAAGCGGACGCGCGCTGCGATGACCGCCTGGACCTACGAGCAGGCCGAGCCCACGTCGACCTATCTGATCACCCTGCAGATCGGCGACTACGAGACGCACCGATTGACGAAGACACCGGTGCCGATGAACGCCGTTCTGCCGCACCGGTTGAAGCATGACTTCGAGTACGACTTCGGCCGTCAACCGCAGATGATGAAGCTCTTCGTCAAGCTGTTCGGACCGTACCCGCTGTCGACCGGCTACACCGTGGTGGTGACCGATGACGATCTGGAGATTCCCCTCGAGGCGCAGGGCATCTCGATATTCGGCGCCAACCACTGCGACGGGGAACGCAGTGCCGAACGGCTGATCGCCCACGAGCTTGCCCACCAGTGGTTCGGCAACTCGGTGACGGCACGGCGCTGGCGCGACATCTGGCTGCACGAGGGTTTCGCCTGTTACGCCGAATGGCTGTGGTCGGAGGACTCGGGTGGCCGCAGTGCGGATGACTGGGCCAGGCACTACCACGGCAAGCTCGCCAGCTCGCGGCAAGACCTGCTGCTGTCCGATCCCGGTCCGCGCGACATGTTCGACGATCGGGTCTACAAGCGGGGTGCGCTGACGCTGCACGTGCTGCGCCGGAGCATCGGCGACGACGGCTTCTTCGACCTGCTCCGCGACTGGACCACCCGGCATCGCCACGGCACCGCAGTCACCGATGACTTCACCGGCCTGGCTGCCAACTATTCGGACGAGTCACTGCGGCCGGTGTGGCAGGCCTGGCTGTACTCGAAGGACGTCCCCGACCTGTGACCGACGGCGCGTCGACTGTCCCCTCGCAGGGACCGGTGACCAGAGGCAGCTTCGTCAGGGTCGGGGCGGCGACGGTGGTCAGTGCGCTCTTCGGCTATGCCGTGCTCTACCTCGCTGCGCGTGACCTCGAGCCTGCCGGCTTCTCCGTGTTCGCCGTGTTCTGGGGCGCGTTCGGACTTCTCGCAGGCGCAGCCAACGGCCTGCTTCAGGAGTCCACCCGCGAAGTGCGACAGACACAGCAGGTTCCAGTGGTTGACGGACCGCGGATCCACCCGATCCGGGTGGCCGTTCTGGTCGGGGTGGTCTCCGCGGCGGTCGTCGTCGGCACCTCGCCCCTGTGGTCGAGCCACGTCTTCGTCGAGTCGCGGCTGCTCAGCGTCGCCCTCCTGAGCGCAGGGATCGCCGGGTTCTGCCTGCACGCGACGCTGCTTGGCGTGCTGGCCGGGGTCGACCGCTGGGGCGAGTACGGGGCGCTCATCGTCGGCGACGCGACGATGCGGGTGGCGGTGGCGACGGCCACGTTCCTGATCGGCTGGGGTTTGGTGGGCTATCTGTGGGCCACCGTGGCGGGGTCGATCGCCTGGCTGGTGCTGCTGTTGGCATCACCTACGACGCGTGCGGCGGCGCGACTGCTCACCCCAGGCACCACCGTGACGTTCCTGCGGGGCGCGTCGCACTCGATCGCGGCGGCGGGCGCCAGCGCCATCCTCATCATGGGCTTTCCCGTGCTGCTGAAGGCGACGTCGCATGACCTTGGCGCGGCGGGCGGCGTCGTCATCCTCGCGGTGACGCTGACCCGTGCACCACTGCTGGTACCACTGACCGCAATGCAGGGCAACCTGATCGCCCACTTCGTCGACCAGCGCGCGGCGCGCCTGCGGGCCCTGCTGATGCCCGCGCTGGTAGTGGTGGGGCTCGGCGTGGTGGCCGTGCTCATCGCTGGGCTGGCCGGGCCGTGGCTGCTGCAGTTCGCGTTCGGGCCCGAGTACGAGGCCGGGGGCGCCCTGCTGGCCTGGTTCACCGCGGCGGCCATCGCGATCGCGCTGCTCACCCTCACCGGTGCCGCAACGGTCGCGGCCGCGCTGCACCGCGCGTACGCGGTGGGCTGGATCGGGGCAACGCTGGCGTCGGCCCTTCTCCTGCTGCTGCCGGTGGCGTTGGAGACGCGCACCGTCGTAGCGCTGATGTGCGGACCGCTGGTGGGAATCGTCGTGCACCTCGTCGCTCTGAGCAGGATTCCTGCACCCTGAGCGTGTAGTTTGGTCGCCATCACCATGCCTGACACTCGCTACCACGACGTGTGGATCGTCATCCCCGCCTTCAACGAGGCGAGCGTCATCGGCGACGTCATCTCCGACGTTCGCTCCGTCTTCGGCAACGTCGTGTGCGTCGACGACGGCAGCCGCGACGACACCGGAGACCGCGCGCACCGCGCAGGTGCGCACGTGGTGCGCCACCCGGTGAACCTTGGCCAAGGTGCGGCCATTCAGACCGGCGTCGAGTACGCCCGAAACAGGCCCGGCGCCAATGTGTTCGCGACGTTCGACGCCGACGGCCAGCACCGGGTCAAGGACGTCGTCCGGATGATCGACCGGCTCACCGCCGAGGACCTCGACATCGTGATCGGGACCCGGTTCGGCGACCGCGCGCCCGAGCGGATGCCCAAGTTGAAGCGGCTGCTGCTGCCGGTCGTTGCCAAGCTCAGCCCGGCCAGTCGCAAGCTCGGCCTGACCGATGCGCACAACGGACTGCGGGTGTTCGACCGGACCGTCGCCGACGGGCTGAACCTCACGATGAACGGGATGGCGCATGCCAGCGAGTTCGTTGCGCTGATCGCCGAGAACCACTGGCGAGTGGCCGAGGAACCCGTCGAGATCCTCTACACCGACTACTCGATGTCCAAGGGTCAACCCCTTGTCAATGGCGTGAACATCATCTTCGACGGCCTGCTGCGCGGAAGGATGCGTCGATGAACTGGATTCAGGTTCTGCTGATCGCGGCGATCGTGGTGCTGCTGGTGTACTTGCTGCGGTCCCGGCGCAGCGCGAAGTCGAGGGCGTGGGTGAAGGTCGGTTACGTGCTGTTCGTGATCGGGGCCATCTACGCAGTCATCCGGCCCGACGACACCACCGTGGTGGCGAACTGGCTCGGCGTCGACCGCGGCGCCGACCTCATCGAGTACTCGCTGGTGATCGCGTTCCTGTTCACCACGCTCAGCGCCTACATGCGGTTCAAGGATCTGGAACTGCGCTACGCCCAACTGGCCCGCGCGGTCGCGTTGGAAGGTGCACGGGCCCCCGACGAGCGTTAGCGTCAACTTCCACAGGGCCGATCGGCCAGCAGTTCGGTCAGCAGCGTAATCCGCGCGTCTTCGATCTCGGGCAGCGGCAGCACCGCACGCACGATCGCGGCGCCGTCGAACACGTTCGTCAGCGTTGCCACCAACGCTCCGAACCTCTCCGGCGGGTACTGATCCGCCCCTGGCAACGCGCGGGCGACGTCGTGGATGTTCGCCGCATACTCGACCAGCACGGCCTGCAGGGTGACCTTCAGCTTCTCGTCGGTGCGCGCGGCGATCAGCAGTTCGTACATCACGGTGTTGGTGTCGTTGCCCGTGACGTCGCGAAGAATGCCAAGTGCGGCCTCGAACGCCGGTTTGTCGGGCGGTATCTCGGCCACCCGCTTGGTGAACAGCTCCAGCTGACGTCGCATCACTTCGAGCGCGGTCGCCGCCATGAAGTCGCCCATCGTGGCGAAGTGCCGGAACAGCGCGCCGTCGGAGACCTGGGCACGCTTGGCGATCACCGCAGCCGACGCCCGCGCATACCCGACCTCGACGATCGTGTCGATGGATGCGTCGAGCAGGCGCGCTACCGTCTCCTCACGGCGCTGCTGCTGAGTCCTTGCCATGTCAGACTGCCATGTCAGACAAGGACCTTCGGGCTTTGCCGGCTATCGGCCCGAAGGAAGTGGCCCGACTTCACGGTCATGCCGTAGCCCTCGCGGAACTCGCCATTGCGGAACACGACGCTCCCGCCCACACCCGTCGCGACCACTGCGGCGTCGTTGCGATTGACCATGCGGCTCAGGCCGCCGTAGAACGGGACCTTCTCCTCGTGGTAGCCGTCGACGGACGCGTCGAGGCCTTCCGGGTTGATCACGACGAAGTCGGCGCGGTCGCCCTGACGCAGCGTGCCCGCGTCGAGGCCGAACCAATCGGCGACCTCGGCCGTGAGGCGATGGATCGCGTGCTGGGTGGTGAGGAACGGATGCCCCGCACGGTCGGCGTCACGCACTCGCTTCAGCAGGCGAAGCGAGAAGTTGTAGAACGCCATGTTGCGAAGGTGCGCACCGGCATCCGAGAAACCCATGTGGATGGACGGTTCCGCGGCCAGCTTGTCGAGGTGCTTGGGTCGGTGATTCGCGACGATGGTGGTCCAGCGGACGTTGCGCTCACCGTTGTCGACCAGAACGTCGAGGAACGTGTCGAGCGGGTGCAGTCCACGCTCGACGGCGATCTGGCCGAAGCTCTTGCCGATCAGCGTCGCGTCGGGACATTCGACGATGACCGCGTCGTGAAAGTCGCGGTGCCACAACGACGGGCCGAGCTTCTTGCGGTCGAACGAGCGCCGGAACCGGCGGCGGTACTCCTTGTCGGCGAGCAGTTCGTTGCGCTCCAGCTGATCGCGCAGGTGCAGCGCCGCGGTGCCCGCGCCGAACTCCTCGAAGACGGGCAGATCGATTCCGTCGGAGTACAACTCGAACGGAACGGGCAGATGCTGGAAGCGCACGAACGATCCGAACAGCTTGTTGATCAGCCGGGTGCCGGGACCGAAGACGTGCACTGCGGCGGGTGCTGACTTGGCGTCGGCCGACACCAGCAGGCTCATCCGCACGCCGGGACGGCGCCCGAACATGCGGCTGCTGGACAGGAAGAAGTTCAGTGCCGACATCGGGTTCTTCACGTCGGGGGCGCTCTGCAGGATCCGGCGGCGTTTGCGCAGCACGGCGATCAGCTTTCGCCGTTCCCGCCAGGTGGCGAAGGTCGACGGAAGCGCGCGTGAGCGGAAGCGGTCGCCGTCGAGCTTGTCGATGGCCGCGTCCATGCCGGACATCCCGAGAAGTCCTGCGTCAAGCGCCTTTTCGAGCATGTCGGCCATCTGGTCGAGCTCGGCGTCGGTCGGGTTCACGCCGTCGGTGGTCGCGCGGTCGAGGCCGAGGACCGCGGTGCGCAGATCCGAGTGACCGAGCATCGAGCTGACGTTGGGGCCGAGTGGCAATTCGTCGAGCGCTGCGACGTACTCCGCGGGCGTGGTCCAGGTCTTCTTGGCGTCCAGCGCACCGAGGACGAACTTGCGCGGCACGGCCTCGACCCTGCTGAACAGGTCGGCGGCGTCCTCGGAGCTGGCGTACACCGCCGAGAGCGAGCAGTTGCCGAGCAGCACGGTGGTGACGCCATGCCTGACCGATTCCCGCAGACCCGGATCGAGCAGCACCTCGGCGTCGTAGTGCGTGTGCACGTCGACGAAGCCAGGGACGATCCACTTTCCTGACGCGTCGATCACGTCGGGGCAACCCGTCTCGTCCAGGGGGGCGACGGACACCGTGTCGACGACGCCGTCCCGGATGCCGAGGGTCCGAATCCGCGGGGCGCTACCGGTCCCGTCGAACCAGAGTCCGTTGCGGATGATCACGTCGTACGTCATGGCTTCTCCCAATCGTTCTCGCCACCGTACAACAGAGCAAGTGCTCACAATCTTTTTGCCGAACACACCCGCCGGAGGGATCAGCCCTCAGCCCGGAAGTAGTCGACGGTCCGCGCCACGCCATCCTCGAGCGTGACCTCCGGCGCCCAGCCGAGTACGGCCTTGGCCCGGCCGCTGTCGAGACACGACCGCCTCAGATCACCGAGGCGCGGTGGATAGAACTCGGGCTCGTCCGGGCCGCCGGCCGCCGCGGCGATCGCCGAATGCAGTTGGCGCGTCGATGTTTCGACGCCGGTTCCAACGTTGAACCGCAGCCCTCCCCCCGCCTGACCGGAGGCGCGGACGAAGGCGTCCACCGCGTCGTCGACGAACACGTAGTCGCGGGTGTCGGTACCGTCACCGAAGATCTTGGTCGGCCTGCCCGACAGCAGCGCCCTGGAGAAGATCGCGACCACGCCGGCCTCGCCGTGCGGATCCTGGCGGGGGCCGTAGACGTTGGCCGGCGCGATGTGCGAGCAGTCCAGGCCGTAGAGATTGCGGAACATGTTGAGGTAAACCTCGCCACAGACCTTGCTCGCCGCGTACGGGGAGGCCGGGTTGATCGCGACGTCCTCGTTGGTCGGGTAGACCGGCGGCGTGCCGTAGACCGAGCCGCCCGACGAGGTGTGCACCACCTTGCGCACGCCGGCCTTGCGGGCGGCCTCGGCCAGCCGGACGGTGCCCACCACGTTGACGCTGGAATCGAACTGCGCGTCGTCGACCGAACGGCTCACCGAGATCTGCGCAGCGAGGTGGAATACCGCCTCCGGTTTGGTGTCGGCCAACAGCCCGATCAGATCGGCGTCGACGATGTCGGCCTTGGCGAACTCGAAATCGTCGTAACGCTCGGCCGGGCCGAGGTTCGTGCTGCGACCCGAGCTGAGGTCGTCGACGCCGACGACGCTGTGCCCGTCCGCCAGCAGGCGGTCTACCAGCGTTGATCCGATGAATCCGGCTGCCCCAGTGACCAGTGTGCGCACCGGCTCACCATACCGATGCCCGCGGAAATCGTCCCCGTACAGTTTCGAGGAGTGATGTGGGTCCGGCGGGCAGGAGCGAAGCGACTCGGGGAGTGGGTCCGGTTTACTGCCGTCGCACTGATCGCGGTGCAGCTGATTCTCCGGGCGGTGCTGGCGTTTCAGGGCTACTTCTACTGGGACGACCTGATCCTCACCGGCCGCGCGGGTACGCAAGGCCTGCTCTCGCCGTCCTACCTGTTCGACGATCACGACGGACACGTCATGCCCGCCGCGTTCCTGATCGCCGGGAGCATCACCCGGTTGGCGCCGCTGAATTGGATCGGGCCGGCGATCAGCCTCGTCGTGCTGCAGTTGGTGGCGTCGCTGGCGTTGTTGCGCGCTCTGCGGGTGATCCTCGGCTGGCGGCCCGTGCTACTGGTGCCGCTGACCTTCGCGTTGTTCACCCCGCTGGGCGTGCCGGCGTTTGCGTGGTGGGCGTCTGCGCTGAATTCGTTGCCGATGATCACCGCGCTGGCGTGGGTGTGCGCCGACGCCATCCTGCTGGTACGGACCGGGCAGCAGCGCTACGCAGTCAGTGGCGTGCTGGTGTTCCTTGGCGGTCTGCTGTTCTTCGAGAAGGCGGCGGTGATCCCGTTCGTCGCGTTCGCGGTTGCCGCGCTGCTGGCCTACGTGACGGGCGACCGTGCTGCGGTACTGACGGTGTGGCGCCGCGGGGTGCGGCTGTGGGTGGCGTCGCTGGCGGTGACGGCGGCGTGGATCGGCGTGTACCTCGTCGTCGTCGACCAGCAGCGGTGGAGCTTCGACATCGGCATGACGTGGGACCTGTTACGACGATCGGTGACACACGGCATCGTGCCCGGACTGGCAGGCGGGCCGTGGGACTGGCAGCGCTGGGCGCCCGCTTCACCGTGGGCGACACCACCCTTGGTGGTGATGATCCTGGGCTGGGCCGTGCTGGCGACGGTGCTAGTAGTGTCGCTGGTCCGCAAGGACCGCATCGGTGCGGTGTGGCTGGTGGCCGTCGGCTACGCCGTCGCGTGCCAGGTGCCGATCTATCTGATGCGCTCCTCCCGGTTCACCGCGCTGGAGCTGGCCCAGACGTTGCGCTATCTGCCCGATCTCGTCGTGGTGTTGGCGCTGCTGGCCGCGGTCGGGTTCTGCGCACCGAACCGGGCGCGGTCGACGTGGTTGAACGCATCGCGGGCCCGTACGGCCGTGATCGCCGGCTGTGCCCTGCTCTTCGTGGTGAGCAGCGTGTACTCGACGGTGACGTTCACCCGCATCTGGCGCGACAATCCGACCCGGCAGTATCTGCTGACCGCCGAAGCCAGCCTGGCCCGGGCGTACAGCACGTCAAGCGCACCCATGCTGGACCAGGAAGTCGACCCGCTCGTACTGCAGCGCGTCGCCTGGCCGGAGAACCTGGCCAGCCACGTCTTCGCGCTGCTACCCCAACGTCCCGAATTCGATTCGAGCACAACCGATCTACGAATGCTCGACATGAACGGAAGGCTCCTGCCCGCCAAGGTGACGTGGGTGCGCTCGATCGTTCCGGGTCCCGATCCGAAGTGCGGTTACCTGGTCCAGCCCGACGCCCCGGTCCGGATGCCGCTAAATGGCCCGCTGCTGCCGTCGGACTGGACGGCCGAGATCAACTACCTGGCCAACAGCGACGGCTCGATGACGCTGTCGCTGCCCGAAGGAGCCGAGTCGAAGGTGCGGGTACGGCCCGGCTTGAACCGCGTCTACGTGCGATTGTCCGGCGCCGGTGACTCGATCCTGGCCAAGGCCAACACCTCCGCACTGTCGGTATGCCTGGCGGCGGGGCCCGTCGGATATCTGGCACCAAGGTAGCTCTCCGTTTAGCGCTGTCCCGCAACGGCTATGGATGGGGGTGTGCAGTCCACATCGGCACCAGTCCGCCATCTGAGAACGACCGTCGACGGGATAAACACGTTCTACCGGGAAGCCGGACCGGCCGACGCCCCGGTGGTGCTGCTGCCGCACGGCTACCCGGCGTCGTCGTTCGTCTACCGCAACCTCATGGCGGCGCTGGGTGATCGCTACCGTCTCGTTGC
>JAOPVF010000130.1 GCA_025963195.1 Mycobacterium sp.
AGGTAGATGCGGCGCTCCCCCAGCCGTTGCACCAGCAGGCCGCTGGCCGGGGCGGCGCACAGCCGCATCAGTGCGAACGCGGTGATGACGAACGTCGCGGCGGCGATGCTGACGCCGAAATTGCGCGCGTACTGCGGAAGGACGGGAGCGACGACGCCGTAGCCGAGCGCGATCACCACGTTGGCGGTGACGAGAACCCAGACTTCGCTCGGAAGCTTCGGCTTGTTGGGCGTCCTACAGTCACCCTCCGCAACGGAACTCACATCCGAAACTTTATTGGATAGCGCTGTTCACCACGTCCTTGGCCGCCGCCTGCACCTCCGCGAGGTGCTCGGGCCCCAGATAGGACTCGGCGTAGATCTTGTAGACGTCCTCGGTGCCCGACGGCCGCGCGGCGAACCACGCGTTCTCCGTCGTCACCTTGAGCCCGCCGATCGGGGCGCCGTTACCCGGTGCGGTCGTCAGCTTGGCGGTGATCGGCTCACCCGCGAGTTCGGTCGCGGTCACCTGGTCGGCCGAGAGCTTGGCCAGCCGCGCCTTCTGCTCCCGATTCGCGGGGGCGTCGATGCGCGCATACGTTGGCGCGCCGTACTTCTCGGCCAGTGCCTCATACCGCTGCGAGGGCGTCGACCCCGTGACCGCGAGGATCTCCGAGGCGAGCAACGCCAGGATGATGCCATCCTTGTCGGTGGTCCACACCGAACCGTCCTTGCGCAGGAAGGACGCCCCGGCACTCTCCTCGCCACCGAAACCTATTGTGCCGCCGATCAGTCCGTCGACGAACCACTTGAACCCGACTGGCACCTCGATCAGCTTGCGACCCAATCCGGCCACCACCCGGTCGATGATCGAGCTGCTCACCGCGGTCTTGCCGACGGCGGTGGACCCGGGCCACGACGGCCGGTGGGTGTAGAGGTAGTCGATCGCCACCGCCAAATAGTGGTTGGGGTTGAGCAGCCCGCCGTCGGGGGTCACGATCCCATGCCGGTCGGAGTCGGCGTCGTTGCCGGTGGCGATCTGGAAATTCCCGATCTTGGCGGTCAGCGACGCCATGACGTTCGGTGAACTGCAGTCCATCCGGATCTTGCCGTCGGTGTCCAGCGTCATGAACCGCCACGTCGCGTCGACCAGCGGGTTGACCACGGTCAGGTCCAGCTTGTACCGCTCACCGATCGCGCCCCAGTAGTCCACGCTGGCGCCGCCGAGCGGATCGGCGCCGATCCGGATGCCCTCGGCGCTGATCGCATGCACGTCGACGACGTTCGGCAGGTCCTCGATGTAGGCGTTGAGGTAGTCGTGCCGTTCGGCGGTCTGCAGTGCGCGTGCCAGTGGGATGCGCTTCACGTCGGCGAGGCCGCCGCGCAGGATCTCGTTGGCGCGCTTGGCGATTACCCCGGTCGCGTCGGTATCGGCGGGCCCGCCGTTGGGCGGGTTGTACTTGAAGCCGCCGTCCCTTGGTGGGTTGTGCGACGGTGTGACCACGATGCCGTCGGCCAGGTCACCCGGACGCGAGGAGGAAGTACTGCCAGAGCCACGGCCGCGGTTGAACGAGAGGATGGCGTGACTGACCGCCGGTGTCGGGGTGTACCGGTCGGCGGAGTCGATCATCGCCACCACGTCGTTGGCCGCGAGTACCTCCAGCGCCGACACCCATGCAGGCTCGGACAACGCATGGGTGTCGCGGCCGATGAACAGCGGGCCGGTGGTCCCCTGCGAGGCGCGGTACTCGACGATCGCCTGGGTGGTGGCCAGGATGTGGGCCTCGTTGAACGCCGCGTCGAGGCTGGAACCCCGATGCCCCGACGTCCCGAAGACCACCTGCTGACTGACGTCGTCGGGGTCGGGCACCACCGTGTAATAGGCGGTGACCACCTGGGCCACGTCGATGAGGTCGTCTGCTTGCGCCAGCTGTCCGGCGCGGGGATTGGCCGCCATGCCATTGATTCTGCCCGCCGCCCTATGCTCGTGTCCGGTGGTCGGCCGGGTGTATCGGAACGGGAGGACAGACGTTTGCCTCGCGTACTCACTTTGGTCGCCTTGGGCGGCGTCCTCGGCGCGGTGGCCAGGGCACTGATCGAGGCGGCCTGGCCGCACTCCCCGGACACCATTGGCTGGGCCACGCTGATCATCAACGTCAGTGGATGCTTCCTGATCGGCGCCCTGTTGGGGGCGATCGGGCGCTACCGGCCCGAGCAGGAGCTCATCCGTCCGTTCCTCGGCGTCGGCGTCCTTGGCGGCTACACCACGTTCAGCACGCACATGGTGGAAGTGCAACAGCTCATCGAGCGCGGCAAGGTGGAGTTGGGACTCGGCTATCTGGCCCTACAGCTGGGCACCGGCGTCGTCGCCGTGGCCGCAGGCGCGTGGCTGATCGACAGGCGGGCCGAGCGGTGATGCTGCTCTGGGTGGCCATCGGCGCAGCCGTCGGCGCACCACTGCGCTACTTGGTGGACCGGTGGCTCAACGTCGGGCGCACGTTTCCGTGGGGCACCTTCGCGGTCAACATCGCGGGCTCGTTCCTACTGGCCATTCTGCTGGGGCTGCACGTCGGTCAACCGGTGTCGCAGATCCTTGGAGTGGGATTCTGCGGAGCGTTGACGACGTACTCCACCTTCGGTTTTGAAGTGTTACGCGAAGGACGCACACGCCTCCGAATCGGCGTGACCTATGCGCTGACCAGCCTGGCCGTCGGGCTACTCGCCGCATACACGGGCGTCGAGCTGGGCCGACTACTCGCAGCGTGAGGCGTTACACCATGAAGTAAGCTGCCTACCTTCCTCCTCGCGACTTGGGCACGTTGGGTTGCGGTGAGCGCCACCGCGGGTGCACAAATCGCAGGGTGCCTACGACAGCACGCCGCGAGATTGGGGCCGTGTAATCCTGGTAATCGTGGATCGCGATCGCGTTGCCGAGCTCGTCCGGTGGGAGCACGCCGGAGCCACGTGGCAGGTGATCTCGCGCACGGCACGAGGTGTGACGATCGCGCTGATGAGATGCGACGGCGGCGAGGAGGTCGAGCGGTTCACCTCCGACGATCCCCGCCTGCTGGCCTACGTCGACGGCCGCTAACCGTCGATCTCCCCTGCGATCCCGCGTTCGAGCCCGGCGCGCGTCGTGGCAGGCAGCACGATGAGACCGTCGAGTTCGCGCACCGCCACGTCGTAGGCCTGCCCACGTTCCTGCGGTGTCGCGCTCAGGTCGGACGCCACCCGCAGCAGGCTGTGCGCACGCGCGATCCGCTGCCGCCCCTCCCGCGAGAAGTCGTTGCGACGGCGCCGGATCGCCTCCGCCTCAGCGGTGTTGAAGGCGCTCGCATAGTCCTCGACGGCGCTCAGGTAGCGCTCGAACGACGCCCTGTCGTCCACCAGGTCCTCGGCCTTGCCCGGCCGCAGGACCTCGGCGCGCAGCTTCGCCTTGTGGAAGGTCGTCATCAGTGGATCACGCATGTCGGTCATGAGCGGGAAGTCGAGCAGCTTGGTGACGTCGAGCTCGTAGTCCAGCCAGCGTCCGTCGATGCGGGCGTGCTCGTCGAGGGTGCGGGTGATGGCCCGCCATTGCGCGGCGGGGGTCGTGGTGGTGCGATCCGCTGGCGCGCCAGCCACGTCGTCGTACGGCGTTGGCGTTCGGTCGGGCGACTGCGCGTAGCGCTGAAACGCCCTAAACCCGGCGATGATGACCCCGACCAGTGGCACGAGGACGATCAGCAGCTCCGCGAGGCGGAATATCAATCCCACATGGCCAGGATGCCACCGCGGGGCGATCACCCGCGTCCAACCGACCGTCAGTGATAGCGGCGCGGCGGCCACACCGGCGCGCCCAGCTCGCGTGACACGGCACGGGCGGTGTCGCGCAGCGCATCGATCGCATCGGACGCCAACGGCCAGCGCGCGGAGGGCACGACCAACCCGATCGCTCCCGTAGCCTCGTCGGAGGAATCGAAGACCGTTGCCGCCACGGCACATTCACCAAGCACGGCTTCCTCGACCTCGGTGGCGATCCCGGTCGCGCGGGCCTGCTCGAGTTGACCGGCCAGCACGACGGGATCGGTGACCGTCTCGCCGGTCATGCTGCGCAACTCGGCTGCCTCCCGATCCGGGCCGAACGCAAGCAATGCCTTGCCGAGAGCGCTGGCGTGCGCGGGGATGACGATCCCGACCTCGGGCATCTGCCGGGTGCCGTCCGGACGCGGTTCGTGGGCGACCACCACGACCTCGTCGAAGAGCAACACCCCGGTGCGCACCGCGCAGCCGGTCCGCCGCGCCAGGCCCTCGGTCCAGATCGCGACCCGCGATCGCAGTTCAAGGGTGTCGAGGTACACGTTGCCCAACCGCAGGGTGGCAGGACCGAGCCGGTAGCGACCCGAATCGAGCTCCTGGCCCACCATGCCGTGGGCCAACAGCGTGCGGACCAGCCCGTGCACGGTCGACGGAGCGAGGTCGATGGCGGTGGCGATCTCACCGAGGCTCATCCGGCGTCCGCCCTGCAGCACGGTGAGGATCCGCAGGGCGCGGTCGACGGCCTGGATCATCTCGTTCCGCCTCTCCTGGAAAACGCGCGAATCCGGTCTTGTGGCCCTCGAAGCATAGGCGTATGGTCCAGATCACATTCGATAATGTCGAATGATATCCGAGATAGTCGAGTGAGACTCAAGGGAGAGCACACATGGACGAGCCGTCGATCATCCAAAAACTCGCCGCCGAGGTGCTCGGTACGGCCTTCCTGGTGTTCATCGGCGTGGGGTCGGTCCCCGCGACGATCATCGTCAACGGCGACGCACCGTTCACGATGGCCGACCTCGGCATGATCTCGTTCGCCTTCGGCACGGTCGTCGTGGCGGCCGTGTACGCGCTCGGACACATCTCCGGTTGCCACATCAACCCCGCCGTCACCCTCGGGCTGGCCGTCACCGGCAAGTTCCCGTGGTCACGGGTGCCTGCCTACGTCACCGCGCAGGTAATTGGTGCCGTCATCGGAGCCGGGGCCATCATCGGCGTGCTCGGCACCGCCGCCCGCGACGCCGGCCTCGGGGTCGCCACCTATTCGGCCACCGTCAGCCCGGTACAGGCCTTCTTCGCCGAATTCGTGGGTACGTTCATTCTCGTGTTCACCGTCTTCGGCGTGATACACCGCAAGGCGACTGCCGGCTTCGCAGGCGTCGCCATCGGACTGGTCGTGTTCGCCGCGATCATCCCGGTGGCACCCACCACCGGCGCCTCGATCAACCCGGCCCGCACGTTCGGCCCGATGCTCGTCCAACAGCTCGCAGGCGGCTCCGTCTCCTGGCACCAGCTGCCCGTCTACGTGGCCGCCGAACTGCTCGCGGGTGTGCTCGCCGCCCTCGCCTACGTCGCGATCTCCCGCACCAACGCCGACGCCGTCCCGGCCCTGCCGGAGCACGCCGTCCCCGCCGCCCAGACCACCGCAGCCTGAGGAGTCATACCGTGAAGAAACTCATCAACGATCCGGCCGACGTCATCGACGAGGCGTTGCGCGGGATGGCGATCGCGCATCCCGAGCTGCGCGTCGACCACACCAACCGCATCATCTACCGCGCCGACGCACCGGTGGCCGGCAAGGTCGGGCTGATCTCCGGCGGCGGGTCCGGCCACGAGCCGCTGCACGGTGGGTTCGTCGGATGCGGCATGCTCGACGCCGCCTGCGCCGGTGAGGTTTTCACCTCTCCCGTGCCAGACCAGATGCTCGAAGCCACCAAGAACGTCGACGGTGGCGCGGGCGTGCTACACATCGTGAAGAACTACACCGGCGACGTGATGAACTTCGAGATGGCCGCCGAACTGGCCGACGCCGAGGGCATCACCGTCGAAAGCGTCCTCATCGACGACGACGTGGCCGTGCAGGACAGCACGTTCACCGCGGGCAGGCGCGGTGTCGGCGCCACCGTGCTCGTCGAGAAGATCGCAGGCGCGGCCGCCGATCAGGGACGCTCGCTGGCGGACGTGGCCGACGTCGCCCGCCGGGCGAACGCGGCGTCGCGCAGCATGGGCGTCGCCCTGACATCGTGCACGGTGCCCGCGGTCGGTCACCCCACGTTCGACTTGTCCGACACCGAAATCGAAGTGGGAGTGGGCATCCACGGCGAACCGGGCCGACAGCGGTTGCCCATGCAGTCCGCCAGCGCCGTCGCCGAGCTGATGATCGAGCCCATCTTGGGCGACCTCGACTTCTCCGGCGACTCCCCCGGCGTGATCCTGTTCGTCAACGGCATGGGCGCCACACCGCTGATCGAGCTGTACCTGATGTACGCGGAGTACGCCGCACTGCTGGACAAGGCGGGCGTCCGCATCGCCCGCTCGCTGGTCGGGCCCTACATCACCAGCCTCGACATGGCCGGCTGCTCGGTGACGCTGCTGCGCGCCAACGACGACATGCTCCGGCTGTGGGATCACCCGGTCAACACACCCGCGTTGCGGAGAGGATGCTGAATGACCGTCGACCTGAACACGCTGACCGCGTGGATTCGTGAATTCGCAAGGGTGACAGGCGAAAATGCGCAGTTCCTCAGCGATCTCGACGCGGCCATCGGCGACGCCGACCACGGCATCAACATGGAGCGCGGCATGACTGCGGTGCTCGGTTCACTCGACGAGGCGGCGCCCGCCGACATGTCCGCGTTGTGCAAACAGGTCGGCATGACGTTGGTGAAGTCGGTCGGCGGAGCGAGCGGGCCGCTCTACGGCACGTTCTTCCTGCGCATGGCCGGACCATTGGGTGCGACGGACACCGTCACCGCCGCCGACTTCGCCGCGGCACTGCGCGCAGGCGTCGAGGGCGTCGTGCAGCGCGGCCGCGCCGAATCCGGCGACAAGACCATGTACGACGCGCTGGCGCCCGCCCTCGACGCGCTCGACGCCGCGTTGGCCTCGGGGGCCGACCTGTCGGCGGCCCTGTCGGACGCCGCCACTGCGGCCCAAAATGGCCGCGACGCCACCGAATCCATGATCGCGCGCAAGGGCAGGGCCAGCTACCTCGGGCAGCGCAGCGTCGGTCACCAAGATCCGGGCGCCACGTCCTCGGCGATGCTGATGGCCGCCGCGGCGACCGCCTTCGCCGGCCGATGAGCACGATGAGCGTCGGCCTCGTCGTCGTGTCGCACAGCCGGGCGCTGGCTCGGGCGGCCGTCGCACTCGCCCAGGAGATGCTGCACGGCAAGCAGATTCGCATCACCGTTGCCGCAGGCTTGGACGAGACCACGTTCGGCACCGACGCCGCGGCGATCGTCGATGCGATCACCGCCGCCGACCACGGCGACGGCGTGGTGGTGCTGATGGATCTCGGCAGCGCGGTGCTGTCGGCCGAACTGGCCTGTGAACTGCTCGACGACGACCTCCGCGACCGCGTCCGGCTGTGCCCCGCTCCCCTGGTCGAAGGTCTGGTCGTGGCGGCGGTCGCCGCCTCGGGCGGAGCCTCGGTCGACGAGGTCGCCGCCGAAGCCGCTGGGTCGCTGGCGGGGAAGATCGGTCACCTCGGGCCCGCACCGGTCGGCGCCGTGGCCGACGAGCTCGACGGCGTCGAGGAGGTGTCCGGCTCGTTCGTCGTCGCGAACCCGCACGGTCTGCACGCACGGCCTGCCGCGCGATTGGTGCAGGAGGTGCGCCGCCGCGACGCCCGCGCGCGAATCCGCAACACCAGCACCGACTCCGGGTGGGTGGACGCGGGCAGCTTGTCCAAGCTGGCGACGTTGGGCGTTCGCTGCGGCGACGAGGTCGAGGTGCGTGCCTCGGGCAGCCAGGCCGCCGAAACCCTGGACCACGTGCTGGCGCTGGCCGGGCGCCACTTCGACGAATCGCTCACCGCCCCCACCGCGATCGCCGAAACCACTGTGGCGCATGCCCCGATCGGCGCAGGACCCGGCCTGGGTATCGGGCCGGCCCACTCGGCACGACTCACCGCGGTCGAGCTGCCCGACGTACCCGCCGAGGAGCCCGCGGTCGAATGGCGCCGGCTGAGCAAGGCGATTGCAGGAGTGCGCCGCGCGATCAGCCAGCTGCGCACCAGGACTGCGCGCGAGGTCGGCGAGAGCGAAGCGGCGATCTTCGACGCCCACCAACTGCTGCTCGACGACGACGCGTTGCTCACGTCCGTGCGGGAACGCATCGACGCGGGCATGTCCGCGCCTGCGGCGTGGGCGGCCGCGGTCGGTGATCTGACCGCCGAGTTCACCGCCATGCCCGACCCGTATCTGCGGGCCAGAGCCGAGGACGTCCGCGCGGTCGGCGAGCAGGTGCTGCGCGCGATGCTCGGCACTGCGCCGACGGCATCGGCCCTTGCGGGCGTGCTGATCGCGACCGACCTGACGCCGGCCGAGGCCGCGGAACTGGACCCCGAGCAGGTGGCCGCCGTGCTGCTGGCATTCGGCAGCCCGCACGCGCACAACGTGATCTTGCTGCGGGCCAAGGGAATTCCGGTGATCGTCGGCGCAGGCCCCACGGTGCTGACGATTCCCGACGGCACCGTCGTCGCGGTGGACGGTGCCCGCGGCGAGTACGTCGTCGACCCGCCGTCGAATGTGCGACAGGACTTCGCGGCCCGGGTGGCGGCGCTCGCGCAGCGGCAATCCGACGCGATGGCACGCGCTTCCGAGCCTGCGGTCACCCGCGACGGTGTGACCGTCGGAGTCGGCGCCAACGTCGGCTCGGTCGACGACGCACGAGCGGCGGCGTCCCAGGGTGCCGACTTCGCCGGCTTGGTGCGCACCGAGTTCCTGTTCCTCGGCCGCCAAGACGCCCCCGACGTCGAGGAGCAGTTCGCCGTCTACCGCAAGATCGCCGAATCAATGGACGGACGCCGAATCACCTTGCGCACACTCGACGTCGGAGGTGACAAGCCGCTCGAGTTCCTGCCAACCGCTGCGGAGGTCAACCCGTTCCTCGGGGTGCGGGGCATCCGGTTGTCGCTGGCTCATCCGGACCTGCTGGCCGACCAGCTGCTCGCGATGGTGCGGCTCGCCGAGCAGACACCGGTGAGCGTGATGTTTCCGATGGTCAGCACGCTCGACGAATTATTCTCCGGGCGTGAGCTTTTGGACGAGGCGATCGGGCGCGCCGGAAGAGGGCGACCCACCGGGCTTCAGGTCGGGATGATGGTCGAGGTGCCCGCGGCGGCACTCAAGGCCGCGGCGTTCGCGCGGCACGTCGACTTCTTCTCCATCGGCACCAACGACCTCACGCAGTACGCGCTGGCAGCCGACCGCAACAACGACGCGGTCGCCGCCGTCGGTGACACGTTCGATCCGGGGCTGCTGGCGTTGATCCGCGCCACCTGCCAGGGCGCTGCAGGACAAGCGACGGTGTCGGTGTGCGGCGAGTTCGCCGCCGACGAACGCGCCGTCGCGCTACTGCTCGGGATGGGCGTCGACTCGCTTTCGGTGACGCCTCCTGCGATACCGGCGACCAAGGAGGCTGCGCGCGCCGTACACACCGGCGAGGCGCGCCTGCTCGCCGAGGAAGTGTTGACGATGGACGGCGCCGCCGCGGTGCGAGAACGACTGGGCTGACGTCGGCTACGACGCCCACGTGCTGACGGTCATATCGGAACTCCCCTCGTATTTTCCGTACTCGGTTTCGTTGTGTTGATGGGTCTGGTGTTCACAGGTGGATTCCCTGGCAACCTTGGCTACCGATTCGGGGTCCGCTTAGCGTGGTAAGAAGCTATTGTCAGCTTCATTGCAGCTAACCCACAGGGTCAGCACTTCCGTCGATGTCCCTAACCAGGAGTCAGACTCATGCTCGAGGTGATCGACAAGGGGACTTGCAGTGAAGCTCACCCGGTACCGCTGCTCTTCGTCCACGGGGCTTGGCATGCCGCATGGTGCTGGGACGAACACTTCCTGAACTTCTTCGCCGAGAAGGGTTACCGCGCCCTGGCGGTGAGCCTTCGCGGCCACGGAAATAGCCCATCCCCGAAGCCTATTCGCGCCTGCACGATCGTCGATTACGTCGATGACCTCGAGTCAGTCGCCGACAGTTTGCTCACGCGACCTGTGGTAATCGGTCACTCCATGGGCGGTGCGATTGTGCAGAAATATCTCGAGTCGCACGATGCGCCCGCCGGTGTTCTTCTGGCGTCCGTTCCTCCCCAAGGAATCCGTGGGGCCATGCTGCGATTCGCGAAGCGACACCCCTGGCTCACCGTGAAATCAGCGCTCACCGGCGACACGATGGCGACCCTCAGTACCCCTGAACGTGCCCGTGAATACATGTTCTCGGCGCGGACTCCTGACTCGCTGGTCGTCGATTGTGTGGGCCGGTTCCAGCAAGAAAGCAGACGAGCGATCTACCTGGATCTCATGTTTCTGAGCCTGCCGAGACCCCGAAACGTCACGGCGCCCGTGCTGGTTTTGGGCGCGGAGGGCGACGGCTGCGTCAGCGTTGCGGAAGTCCACGCGACGGCACGCGCGTACCACACCGAAGCAGAACTCTTCCCGGAAATGGGACACGACATGATGCTCGAGTCCGAATGGGCCGCGGTCGCCGAACGAATCCACACATGGCTCGAATCGCGTGACCTCCGACTCGACGAGGACGGCACGAGTCAGCAAGTAGCGACCTAGTAGGCCACGCCACCAGCAAGACGTCGATGGTTTTCACGGTGTTGTCTGCCCCGTGAGCGGTTGCCGGCGGCGGAATTGCTTGACTGTCGTTGTGGTGGAGCATTGCGCGCTCGGCGGCATGCGCAACGGTGTCGGTGTGCGGGGAGTTCGCCGCCGACGAGCATGCCGTCGCACTGCTGCTCGGGATGGGCGCCTGCTTGCCGAGGAAGTGTTGTCGCTGGACGGCGCCAACGAGGCGCGAGAATGATTGGGCTGACGCCGCTTACGGCATCACCCGGCACAGCGCATCCACCGCACCGGCCCACGCGCTGTCCGACGGCGCCGCGTACCCGACCACCAGCGCGTCCTGCTCCGGCAGCCGCCACGGCGAATCCGCCACCTCGTAGCGGAAGTCCGCCATCCCGGCGACCGCAAGGCCCTGCTCGGCCGCCGCCTGCACGACGGCGCGCTCGGTTCCGCGCGGGAGCTCGAGGACGGCCTGCAGACCGGCCGCCATGCCGGTCACCCGGATGCCGGGGGCCCGCTCGGCGAGGGCGGCGACCAGTTCGTCGCGGCGGCGCCGGTAGCGCACCCGCATCGAGCGCACGTGACGGTCGTAGGCGCCCGACGAGATGAACTCCGCGAGCGTCATCTGATCCAGCGTGCTCGACCATTCGACGTACCCCTTGGCTGCCGTGACCTCGGGCACCAGTTCGTCGGGCAGTACCATCCAGGCGAGCCGCAGGCCCGGCGCCAATGACTTGCTCGCCGAACCGAAGTACACCACTCGCTCCGGGTCGAGGCCTTGAAGAGCGCCCACCGGCTGACGGTCGTATCTGAACTCCCCGTCGTAGTCGTCCTCCAAGATCAGCCCGCCGGTAGCTCGGGCCCAGTCGACGGCCGCCGCGCGCCGATCCGGGCACAGCTCGACGCCCGTCGGGTACTGATGCGCAGGCGTCATCAGTACCGCGCCGACGTTCAATTGCGCCAAATCCTCAGTACGCGCGCCATGTTCGTCGACGTAGAGGGGCGGCGTGCGCAGGCTCGCGCCGGTCAGCAGGTCGCGATAGACGTCATAGCCATACGACTCGACGGCAACCGCCCGCACCCGCCGTGCCCGCAGCACCTGCCCAATCAGCATCAGCCCGTGGTGAAAGCCCGAGCAGATCACGATCCGCTCCGGCTCCGCGAACACCCCGCGCGACCGCGCCAGATAGTCGGCGAGGACGGTGCGCAGCTCGACTCTGCCGAGGGCGTCCCCGTAACCGAAGGCTTCGTACGGCACCGCGGTCAGGGCGCGACGCGCTGCGGCGAGCCACTGCGTGCGGGGAAACTCCGCCAGGTTCGGCGAGCCCGGCATCAGGCCGTATCTGATCCGGCGCGGTGCAGTGCGGGGCGCGGCCGGGGTGGCCTTGCGTGGGCGGGACCGGTTGGCCACCCGGGTCCCCGAGCCCTGTTGCGCAGTGAGCCAGCCCTCGGCGATCAGTTCGGCGTAGCAGTCGGCCACCGTGTTGCGGGCGATGCCGAGGTCACCTGCGAGCGAACGGGACGACGGCAGTCGCGTGCCGGGCACCAGCCGGCCCGTGCGAACGGCCTCCCGCAGGGCAACCATCAGCCCGGCCCGCAGCCCGGGTCCGGCCAGGTCGAGATGCAGGTCGACACCCGATATCGACGGTGATGCGGCCCTCGAATCGACGTCGGAATTGGCCCACGAATTCACCATGGAAATGGACCATACTCCTGCGCCACTCTCCGCGTAGCGTTGCCAGCATGACAACGAATGGCGTGCAGGGAACCACATCGAGACCAACTTGCTCAACCTGATCAAGATCCGGGCGTCGCAGATCAACCACTGCGCCTTCTGCCTGGACATGCACACCAAGGACGCGCTGGCAGCCGACGACGTGTACGCACGGGTGGCCAAGGAGTTCGACGAGACCGCGATGGCGCGCCTCATCGCCGCGATCACGACGATCAACGCCTGGAACCGGTTCGGGGTGGCCACCCGCATGGTCCCCGCCCCACCTCGGGCGGGTTTCCGGGGGCAGACGGGGTGGGCGCGCGCTGCCGACGAGTTCGCGCTCACCACCGTCCTGCTCTTCGGGGTGGTCACCATGGTCAGGTGGCTGCGTGATCCGGCTTCGGCGATCTACATCGCCGACCTCGACGACGCACTCGTCGCCATCGGCATCATCAGCGGCACTCTAGTCACCGCGCTGATGTTCAGCAGGCCCGGCAAACGCACTGGCGCACACATGAATCCCGCCGTGACGGTCGCCCTGTGGTTGATGGACGTCGTTCCCGGTCGCAGGGTTCCGCTCTACGTGGTAGCCCAGCTTGCGGGTTCCGCGGCGGGCACGGGCCTCGGGCGTCTGGTGTGGGGACCTGCGGTGGCCCTTCCCTCGGTGGCGATCGCCGCGATCAAGCCCTCGCCCACCTGGCAAGCCGGTTCCGTCTTCCTCGCCGAGGTGGGGGCAATGTTCGTCTTGATCGTCGTCGCCGGATTCCTCATGGCACATCCCCGCCGTGTTCGCCTGTTGCCGTACGCCATTGGCCTTGCCGTCGGGCTGGTGATCGCCCTGCTCGGCGCCCGCAGCGGGGGCTCGATCAACCCGGCCCGACAGTTCGGCCCAGCCGCGCTCTCCGGGCAGACCATCGATCTGTGGATCTACCTGACCGCACCGGTGCTCGGGGCGTTCCTCGGGGCCGCGGTCCACCACCTACTCAAAACGCGGTTCAACGCATACCGCAACCATCCAAAAGGAGTACGACCATGCGAACCAAACTGACCTGTGCCACAACATTCTTGGCGACCCCCAAGGTCTACCTCCCGACCGAAACGGCAGCGACGTGCCACACGTCCAGTAATAGCGAAACAACCGAATCCGTTCCCGCCGTGAAGCTTTTGCCCTTCGAGACGATGTCCCACCGACTCGGTCGGCGCTGATCGACCATGCGCATCTTCTTCGCGGGGGCATCCGGTGCCATCGGAAGCCGCCTCATTCCACTGCTCGTCGACGCCGGCCATACCGTTGGCGCCATGACACGATCGGCCGAGAAGGCCGACCGGCTGGCCGCCATGGGTACCCAACCCATCGTGTGCGACGTCTTCGACCTCGCGGCCCTCGTCAGCGCCGTTCGTTCGTTCGCGCCAGACGTGATACTGCACGAGCTGACGGATCTTCCCGACGATCTGCAAGACCTGCCCGAGATATCCCTGCTGAACGCTCGCATCCGGATCGAAGGCACCCGCAACCTCCTCGACGCGATGGAGGGCAAGACCAGGATCGTGGCGCAAAGCGTGGCGTGGACGATGCGGCCCGGCGCGGAAGCCGACGCGATCGTCTCGCTCGAGGAAGCCGTGCTCGCGGCCGACGGCGTCGTCCTGCGCTACGGCCTGCTGTACGGGCCGGGCACCTACTTCCAGGATGAGCTCCCGCCGGCGCCACGCGTGCACATCGACACTGCCGCCGCGCGGACGCTCGAAGCCCTCAATGTACCTACGGGCATCATCTCGGTGGTCGATGATTGACCTTCTCGCGCCGACCACCCGCTGAAAGTGACCGAACGCCATGAAGATCTGTGCATTCCTGTCCGCCGCAGACCTCGACGAGCGCTACACCCGGCCCGCCCGTGAGTTCGCCGAGGCCATCGGCAAGGGCGGCCACACCCTGGTGTGGGGCGGGTCCAACACTGGGCTGATGAAGGTCGTCGCCGACGGCGTTCAGGAGACCGGAGGGCGGCTGGTCGGAGTCTCGGTCGAGCTCTTCCGGGAGATGGCCAGGGCGGATGCCGACGAGATGGTGTTCGCCAAGGATCTCGCCGAACGCAAGGCACTGTTGATCGCCGCATCGGACGCGGTGGTCGTGATGGTCGGCGGCCTGGGCACCTTGGACGAGGCGACCGACATCCTCGAACTGAGGAAGCACAAGCTGCACGAAAAGCCGGTGGTGCTGCTGAACACGGCGGGCTTCTACGACGGATTGACCACCCAGCTCCGGCGGATGGACGCCGAAGGGTTCCTGCCGATACCCCTGGACGAACTGGTCTACTTCGCCGACGAGGGCGCCGACGCCCTCGCCCATCTGGAAGAGGCCGTGGGCTAACCCGCAGGGATCTCGCCGACATCTCGCGAACGTCGTCGCGTGCCGCCCCAGAGGCCTACGACGACACCGACGATCGCGCCGCCGAGGCCGACGAGCTGCTGCGAGCGCGTCAACTCGTGGTGCACGCGCAGCCCGCCGAGCAGGTCGGCCGCGTCGGCACCACCGGAGGCGAGGAACCACCCGCGGGTGTCCTTGCCGCGCAGGGCCGCCCCGATCAGCAGTCCGCCGATCAAGGAGTCGCGGTAGCCCATCGAGTGCAGCAGCAGCTTCGTCTGCCCCACCGCCTCCTCCCGGGTGCCCCAGAGCCGGTCCGCCCGGATTGGGTCGACGAGAAACGAGATACCCGAGGCAAGGCGAATGCTGCCAGCCGCGAGCGCGGCACGATCGATCGACATGGCCGCACTTTAAGGCGTGTCCGCACGATGGGAGAACGGTTCGAGCACCCACGCCCCGCGTCGCAGCACACCCGTGACGGCGAGCTCGGCGTCCAGCACCACCAAGTCGGCACTCGCCCCTTCGACGAGTCCCGAGGACGGCAAACCCAATGCCCGCGCGGGATTGAGCGATGCCTGACGGGCGGCCTGTTGCAGGGCCTCGTCGCGGGGCAGCCCAGCGTGGGTGACGGCGAACCCGAACACCTGGTCCATGGTCGCGGTGCTGCCTGCGATGGTGTCGGTTCCCGACACTCTTGCCACCCCGCGGACGACGTCCACCCCCAATGGCCCGAGGTGATAGATCCCGTCGGCCATCCCGGTCGCGGCCATCGCGTCGGTCACCAGCGACACTCGGTCGGGCCCCGCGCTGCGGGTGACGTGTCGGTAGATGGCCGGATCGACGTGCACGCCGTCGGTGATGAGTTCGACGGTCACTCGGGGTTCTTCGAGGAGCGCGATGACAGGACCGGGTTCGCGCCGGTCGATCGGGCGCATCGCGTTGAACAGGTGTGTACCCACCGTTGCGCCCTCGTCGATCGCGGCCATCGTCTGCGCATAGCTGGCTTCGGTGTGCCCCACGGCGACCACCACACCCGCATCGACGATCTGCCGGATCGCGGCGAGTGCACCGTCGCGCTCCGGCGCGAGGGTGACCATTCGGATGGTCCCCTCGCCGGCGTCGAGGACACGGTCGATCTCTGCGGGGTTGGGGTCGCGCATCAGAAACGGCTGGTGAGCACCGGACCGCTTGGTGGAAAGCCACGGCCCCTCGAGGTGGATCCCGTCGATCAGGCCCGCACGAACGTCGTTGGCCAATTCGCCGACCTGTCGCAGCAATTCGTCAGGTCCGGCAGTGACCAGCGAGGCGATCATCGCGGTGGTGCCGTGTCTGCGGTGCAGTGCCACGGCGGTCGCAGTCTCGGCGGTCGACGCGGTGGAGAAGTTCGCCCCGCCCCCGCCGTGCAGATGGATGTCGACGAACCCGGGGACCACGGTCACCGCACCAAGGTCGCGGTCCGCCTGCCGGGGTGCAGCGCCAGCACCCACTGCGTGCACGGTGTCCCCGGAGACATCAATCCACCCGGGCCGCAACAGCTCTCGGCCGGTGATCAGGGCATCGGCGGTGATCAGCATCGTGTCACCTTGGATGTTCTGCCAGTCCGGCGCCGACATCCATCTACTTGGTGGCGGTGAAGAGGCCTGCGCCGGAAGCGATGTCCGCACCCGCGGTGACGGCGTCGGACGGCGCCACGTTGCCTGGCTCGCGTTCGTCCATGATCACAACGGGGACAATCGGATTGAGGCCTTTGGCCTCGATGGCAGGGACATCATAGGTGATGATCAGCTGGCCCGCCGTGACGTCGTCACCCTGGCTGACGTGCGCCGTGAAGCCTTCGCCCTTCAGGGCGACGGTGTCAAGGCCGAGGTGAACGAGAACACCGACGTTGTCGGGGGTCATGACGACGTAGGCATGCGGCATCAATCTCAGAAGCTGGCCGCTGACCGGGGCGACCGCCTCGACCACCCCGCGTGGTGGGTCGATGGCTGCACCGTAGCCCACCATGCCCTGGGAGAACACGGGGTCGGGCACGTCGGAAAGCCGAACCGCCCGCCCTGCGACGGGGGCGAGGACTCGCGTCGTACTCACTATCGATGACTCCTTCGTCAGGCCTGTGCGCACCAACAATACGAGCGTGCAGGCAAGAGGGTCTCACGTTCACCGGTTCTCGTCTAAGCTTCCGCAAGGCTTCAACGGCGGGCGACGTTTTGCGGCGGAGGAGAGGCATCGAAGATGAGCGACACCACGAAAACTCAAGGGGCCCAGGCGAAGTCGGGACTACGCATTCCCGGCTTCGCGCAATTGCAGCGCCTGGGCAAGAGCCTCATGCTGCCCATCGCCGTGCTGCCCGCGGCGGGAATCCTGCTCCGGCTCGGCCAGGACGACCTGCTCGGCAGAATCAAGGCTCCCGTCATCGGGCCGTTCTTCCACGCGATGAGCGCGGCGGGCGACGCCCTCTTCAGCAACCTCCCCCTGCTTTTCGCCGTCGGCGTCGCCATCGGATTCGCCAAGAAGGCCGACGGTTCCACCGCGCTGGCCGCCGTCGTGGGCTACCTGGTGGTGCAAGCCGTGTTCAAGACCATGTCGCCGATCGTGCTCGCCGGAGAGGTCGACAAGGCAGGCGACCAAGCCGTCATCAACTACAGCGTGTTTGCCGGAATCGTCGTCGGCCTGGTCACCGCCTGGCTCTTCGACCGGTATCACACCATCCAATTGCCGTCGTATCTCGGCTTCTTCGGGGGTAGACGGTTCGTCCCGATCGTGGTGTCAGTGGCCTGCCTGTTCATCGCATTCGCGATGAGCTACGCCTATCCGCTCTTCGACGCAGGGCTGACCGGCCTCGGCAAGTTCATCGGTGGCTCCGGCGCGCTTGGCGCGTTCGTCTACGGATTCGCCAACCGCATGCTGATTCCGCTCGGCCTGCACCACATCCCGAACTCATACGTCTGGTTCATCTACGGCGATTATCAGACCCCCGACGGCCACGTCGTCACCGGTGAACTCACCCGGTTCGCCGCAGGCGACCCCTCCGCGGGCATCCTGACCGCGGGCTTCTACCCCATTCTGATGTTCGGACTGCCCGCCGCCGCGCTTGCCATGATCCACGTGGCGAACAAGAAGCAGAAGAAGGTGGCGGTCGGCATTCTGTCGGCGGCGGCACTGACGGCCTTCCTGACCGGCGTGACCGAGCCGCTCGAATTCGCCTTCATGTTCGTGGCCTTCCCGCTGTACTTCATCCACGCGGTATTGACGGGACTGTCACTGGCCATCGCCTACCTGCTGGACATACACCTGGGGTTCTCGTTCTCGGCGGGGCTCATCGACCTGCTTCTCTACGGCACCGCGCCTGCAGCGAAGAACATCCCGCTGCTCGTCGGCATGGGTGTGGTGTTCTTCGTCCTCTACTACGTGCTGTTCCGGTTCGCGATCACGAAGTGGAACATGCGCACTCCGGGCCGGGAGCCCGAGGATGAGTTCGAGGCCGAGGAGGCGGCGAATCTCACGGCAGGTGCCGACTCCGCCACCTCCACGGCGGCAGGCGGATCCGCCGTCGCGACCGCGACGGTGAACGCGCCAGCCGCGGTGGACAGCAAGGCCGAACAAGTCATCGCGGCATTCGGTGGCAGGGAGAACCTGGTGAACGTGGATGCCTGCATCACGCGCCTGCGCATGGAGGTCGCCGACAAGACCAAGGTCGATCAGGCTCGCCTGAAGCGTCTGGGAGCCGCGGGAGTCATCGAGGTCGGCAACAGCGTCCAAGCGGTGTTCGGAACCAGCGCCGAGGCCCTGAAGAACGACATCATCGACATCCTCTAGACGAACCAGTTTGCAGCTACTCGGTAGCGACAGCTGCCCGGTAGCGTCGATGACTGTGCTGGTCGCATCGACCAAGTTGATTCACATGATCCGCACAGCTCGCCCCAAGCGCCACGCCGATCGGCGAGAGTCGATGTCTCGGCCCCTACTCCGGACGCTCCTGACGTTGGTCGGTGCCGCAGTCATCGCGACCGCGCTCATCGCCTCCTGCTCACCGAAGACGTCACAGAGCGAGCCGAGTTCCACACCCTCGGTCAGCGCATCGCAGGCGCCACCGCTCAATGGCGTGAAGCCCACCATCGTGCTCGTCCACGGCGCGTGGGCCGACGCGTCGAGCTGGGACGGCGAAGTCGACGCGCTGCAGAAGCAGGGTTACGACGTCCGCGCGATCGCCAACCCGCTGGAGAACCTCACCACCGATGCCGAATACGTCTCGGCCTTCCTGAAGTCCGTGGACGGACCCGTCGTCCTCGTCGGGCACTCGTACGGCGGATCGGTGATCACCAACGCCGCCG
>JAOPVF010000011.1 GCA_025963195.1 Mycobacterium sp.
GCTCCGCATGGAGGATCGATGACATCGCATACCAGCAGGTACACGGGCTGGCGGCGCGCATTCACCGGAGCGGTGGCCAGTGGTGCACTGGCCGCGGGCCTGATGGCCGGACTGGGTTCCGGCACCGCCAGCGCCGACGTGCTCGACGACATCGCCGCGCAGTACGACACCGGTGCCGGCGGTGGCCAGGTTTCGGAACTGATCCACGTCGCCCTCAAGATGCGCGCCCTTGGCTACGTCCCGTCCAAGGGCAACATGGACGATCTCGTCGCCGCGATGGACAAACGCCCCAACCAGGTGCCGTTGATCACCGCGTTGCAGAACACCGTTGCCTTCCAGAAGCGGAACCAGGCCCGTGGCGTTCAGCAGCAGAAGCCGGTGACCATCGGAATCAACCAGTACGACCCCACCAACCCCGTCGGCGCCCCGGGTGGGTTCGGCATCGGCAGTCCCGGCGGCGGCATCAACATCCCACTGGGCCCGTAGCCGTCGTGGTCGACGAACGGTTGCGCGCCATCTTGGTGTGCCCGGAGGACCGCGGCCCGCTGCTGTTGGTGGACGACGTCCTCTACAACCCGAGGCTGCGACGTGCCTACCGGATCGAGGCGGGCGTGCCCGTGCTGCTCGTCGACGAGGCCGTGACGATCGATGACGACACCGAGCATCAGCGACTGATCGAGCGCGCCCAACCCTAGACCAGCCCCGGCAGGTCACCGGTCAGATAGCGCTGCAGGTTCGGTGCGACGGTCTCGGCCACCTGCTGCACGGGCAGCGACTTGAACGGTTCCAGCTCCAGGATGTAGCGGGCCATGACGATGCCGACCAACTGCGACGCGACGAACTGAACCCGAATCGGGCCAGAGCCAGGTGGGTCGTCGACGCGCGTCCCGACTTCGACGGCGACGACTTCCTGCAGGAACGAGCGGATCAGGCCGACCTCGTTACCGGCCAACAGCGATCGCAGCGTGGCGATCAAGCCGGAGCCCATCTCGGAGTCCCACAACGGCAGAAGCAGCGACGGCAACGTCAGCCCGAGTTCGTCGAGGGGTGTCTCACGCAAGGGCCCGATCACTTGCATCGGGTCGATCGGGATTTCGATGGCGGCAACGAAGAGCTGCTGCTTGGTTCCGAAGTAGTGATGTATCAGCGCGGCGTCGACGCCAGCCGCGGACGCGATCGCGCGGATCGATGTCTTGTCGATGCCGTTGCGGGCGAACAGTTCTCGCGCGCTGGCCAGGATCCGATCGCGGGTGTCGGATGGCCCGGGTGGTCGCCCTGGACGCTTCGGGCTCATGGAGTCCTGCGCCGCAACGTGGCCGCGGCAAGGCACAGAGCCACTATCGCGAAGGCCGCGACGACGCCGATGTCGCGGGCTGCCGTGCCGGTCAGGCCGGCGTTGGCGCCGACCTGCTGCAGTGCTTCCAGCGCGTAGCTGGCGGGCATCGCATTGCTGATCCATTGCAGCCACTCGGGCAGCAGACCGCGCGGCACGATGATGCCGCAGAGCAGCAGTTGCGGCACGATCACCACCGGCATGAACTGCACCGCCTGAAACTCGGTGCGAGCGAACGCACTACACAGCAAGCCGAGGCCGACGCCGAGAACCGCGTTGATGATCGCGATCGCGAACACCAGCATCGGATTTCCCGCCGTCTCGAACCCGAGAAGCCAGAAGGCGACGACGCATGCGAGCGACGCCTGTGCGGCCGCCGCGATCGAGAACGCGGTGCCGTAGGAGGCCAGCAGGTCCAGCCGGCGCAGTGGAGTGGTGAGAATACGCTCCAGCGTTCCCGAGGCGCGTTCGCGCTGCATGGTGATCGACGTGATCAGGAACATGATCACCAGCGGGAAGACCCCGAGCATGATCAGGCACGCGTTGTTGAATGGCGACGGCGCGCCCGGCCGGTGTGGTGCGTTCTGGAACATGAAGTACATCAAGGTAATGACGAGGCTCGGCACCACCAGGATCATCGCGACACTTCGGTGATCGCCTGCGAGTTGCCGAAGTATCCGGCCGGTGGTGGCGAAGTAGGCCTGCGGGCTCAGCCGGCTTCGATTCTTCAGGCCGCGGTGCTGTGCCGAATGATGGACAGAAACGCCTGCTCCAGTGACGTACATCCGGTGTCCTCTCGCATTTTCGATGGCGTGGTGTGGGCGAGAAGGCGGCCTTCTCGGACGAGCAAGAGGTCGGCGCAATGGTCGGCCTCGTCCATGACGTGGCTCGATACCAGAAGCGTCGTGCCACGGCGCGCCAACTGGTGGAACTGTTCCCACAGGTCGACCCGTAGAACCGGGTCAAGACCCACGGTTGGTTCGTCGAGCACCAGCAGGTCGGGATTCGACACCAGCGCGCAGGCGAGCGACGCCCGAGTCCGCTGGCCACCGGAGAGGTTGCCGCACATGGCCGTCCGATGATCGCTCAGGCCGACCGTTGCGATGGCTTCGTCGGCCGACTTCGGGTCGGATCCGTAGAGCGAGGTGAAGTAGCGAACGTTGTCGATGACGCGCAGGTCGTCGTAGATGGTGGGGTCCTGCGTGACGTAGCCGACGCGGCTGCGAAGGTCGGCGGATCCTGCCGGCTTGCCAAGCACCGTGACCACGCCGGACGTGACGATCTGGGTCCCGACGATCGAGCGCATCAACGTGCTCTTGCCGCACCCGGATGGGCCGAGCACCCCGGTGATGGTGCCGCGGGCGATGCGGACCGAGACGTCGTTCAGCGCGGTGCGCTTCCCGCGTACCACGGTCAGATGCTCGATCGCGACCGCGGAGCCGTCGTCACCGATTAATTCATCACGTGATGAAGTCATCATGTGATGAATAATCCTCCTCGCGTGCGGCGGTGTCAACGGCAGCTGTCAAGATGCACCGATGAGCGCGGAATTGCTGGCCGTCGATCCGGTCACGGCTGCTCTGCGGCTACTCGGGGCGCGTCTGGTGGGACGCGGAGTGTCCGCGATAGTCGTCGAGGTGGAGGCATACGGCGGCCCTCCAAATGGACCATGGCCGGACGCCGCGGCGCATTCCTTCCGCGGCCCGACGGCGCGCAGCGCGATCATGTTCGGGCCCTCGGGGCGGCTGTATACCTACCGCAGCCACGGCATTCACGTATGCGCGAACGTCGTGACCGGACCCGACGACGTGGCGTCGGCGGTGCTCTTGCGAGCGGCGGCTGTCGATGACGGCGTCGACGTCGCGGCTAACCGCCGAGGCGCCACGGCGTCCGCGGTGGCTCTGGCCCGTGGCCCAGGCAACCTGTGCTCGGCATTGGGAATCACGATGGGCGACAACGGAACCAACCTGTTCGACCCCGGCAGCGCGGTCCGGTTGGAGCTGGCAGGCGAGCGTCCCGCCGCCGAGGGCCCGAGGGTTGGGGTCAGTGTGGCCGCCGACCGGCCGTGGCGATTCTGGCTGGCGGGTCGGCCGGAGGTGTCGGCGTACCGCCGGAGTCCGCGCGCACCCGCACCCGGCGACAGCGACTGACCTCTTCAGGCCGTGCAGCAGTGATGGAGTCGGATACGCGATAGAACATCCACCTCGGTTCGGCCGGACCGAGTGCGGAAAGATCGACCCCGTGACGTCTACCGATACCGGCATCCTCGACGAGCTGGACTGGCGCGGCCTGATCGCCCAGTCCACCGACCGGGAAGCGCTCGCCGCCGAGCTCGCGACCGGCCCCGTCAGCGTCTACTGCGGATTCGATCCGACAGCGCCGAGCCTGCACGCAGGGAACCTGGTCCCGCTGTTGACCTTGCGCCGCTTCCAGAAGGCCGGTCACCGGCCGGTCGTACTGGCTGGTGGCGCCACCGGCATGATCGGCGACCCGCGCGACTCCGCCGAACGCAGCCTCAATTCCACTGAAACCGTCGCGGACTGGACCGAACGCATTCGAGGGCAACTCGAACGGTTCGTCGACTTCGACGATTCGCCGACGGGCGCGGTCGTCGAGAACAACCTGTCCTGGACGGGTGAACTGTCGGCGATCGAGTTCCTCCGTGACGTCGGCAAGCACTTCTCGGTAAACGTGATGTTGGACCGAGACACCATCAAGCGCCGGCTCGAAGCCGAGGGCATCTCCTACACCGAGTTCAGCTACATGCTGTTGCAGGCCAACGACTACGTGGAGCTGCACCGCCGTTACGGCACCAGTTTGCAGATCGGCGGATCGGATCAGTGGGGAAACATCATCGCCGGCGTGCGGCTGGTCCGCCAGAAACTGGGCACCACGGTGCACGCGTTGACCGTCCCACTGGTGACTGCCGCCGACGGGACCAAGTTCGGCAAGTCGACCGGCGGCGGAAATCTCTGGCTCGACCCGGAGATGACCAGTCCGTACGCGTTCTACCAGTACTTCGTCAACACCGCGGACGCCGATGTCATTAACTACCTGCGCTGGTTCACCTTCCTGACGGTCGATGAGCTGGCCGAACTCGAACAAGCGACAGCGGAACGGCCACACGAGCGGAGCGCCCAGCGCCGGCTGGCGCAGGAATTCACCACCTTGGTGCACGGTCAGGCGGCGACGGATGCGGTGGAACACGCCAGTCGTGCGCTGTTCGGGCGGGGGGAGCTGACCGAATTGGACGAGGGGACGCTCGCGGCCGCGCTGCGGGAGGCATCCGTCGCCGAGCTCGAGCCGGGCGGACCGGACGCGATTACCGACCTACTGGTGGCAAGTGGCCTTTCGGCGAGCAAGGGTGCCGCACGGCGGACGATCGCCGAGGGAGGCGTCTCGGTCAACAACGTCAGGGTCGAGAGTGACGACTGGGTTCCGCAGTCAGCCGACTTCCTCCATGGCAAGTGGCTAGTGCTTCGCAGAGGGAAGCGGAATATCGCCGGCGTGGAGCGCGTTGGATGATTGGTACGAGCGTCCAGCTCTGTCCGAAGACGTCGCCTAGCAGGCGATTTGACTCCGAGTTTTCCCTCTTGTAACTTAATCCAAGTCGTCGCGACGCGGTCCAGCCGCTGAGCGCGACGGCATCCCAGAGGGAAGTCCACTTCGGTGGGGTTACCTCATCTGCCCGCACTACGCTACGCGGCTTTGGCCGCGGGGTTGTTGCGCGGTCAGGCGGGTGTGTTGTTTGAGAACTCAATAGTGTGTTTGGTGGTTTTTGTTTGTTGTTTTGCTGTGTCTCTTTTTTCTCGTTTAGGGGGCATGGTTGTTTGTTTTTTTGATGCCAGTTTGTTTGGTGTGTTTTGTTTGGATTCAGATTGTTCTGATTCGAATTCGCCTGGCTTTTGGGTTGGGTTGTTTTTGTTTGGAGAGTTTGATTCTGGCTCAGGACGAACGCTGGCGGCGTGCTTAACACATGCAAGTCGAACGGAAAGGCCCTTCGGGGTACTCGAGTGGCGAACGGGTGAGTAACACGTGGGTGATCTGCCCTGCACT
>JAOPVF010000153.1 GCA_025963195.1 Mycobacterium sp.
GCGTGATCGCGATCATTTAGCCTGATGGCCGGGTGGTAAGTCACACGCGCGACAACAGGAGATGCCGGTGTCCGTACAGGAGTCCAGTGCCAGCCTCACCGAGGCGGAACGCGTGCGCTGGCGGTCCGCTGTCGCCGGCGTGCTGGCAAAGAGCAGCCGCAAGGATCCGGCCGATCTCGGCGCCGAGCCAGACCGGCTCCTCGACTCGCCCACCTACGACGGCTTCCCGATCCGCCCTCTCTACACCGCGCTCGACGAACTGCCGGAAGCGCCGTTGCCCGGCCAGTGGCCGTTCGTCCGCGGAGGCGACGCGCTGCGCGACGTGAAGTCCGGCTGGAAGGTGGCCGAGGAGTTCCCCGTCCCCAATCGGGGTCGGGGCTCGACATCGGTCGCCGAAGGCAACGGTGCTGTTCTTGCCGCACTGACCGAGGGCACCAGCGCGCTGGTGCTGCGGGTCGGTCCCGGCGCGATCGCCGCCACGGAACTCGACAGGTGGCTCGAGGGCGTCTTCCTCGAACTAGTGCCGGTGATTCTCGACGCGGGCGCCGACTACACCGTCGCCGCCGAGGCACTCCTGGCGTTGGTCGCCGACCTGGACGACGAACGGCGCGCCAGGCTGTCGGTGGATCTGGGTGCCGACATACTGACCGCGGCATTGAGTGGAAGGGCGGCGCCGTCGCTCGACGACGTCGTCGGCACCGCGGTCAAGGCCGTCGGATACGACGGCGGCGTCCGCGCCATCACCGTCGACGGTCCCGCCTTCCACGATCTTGGCGCCAACGCGTCGTGGGAACTCGCGGGCGCCATCGCCGCCGGCGTGAGCTACCTGCGGGTGCTCGGCGACAACGGGGTCTCCGTCGCCAATGCGCTGCGCCAGGTGAGCTTCCGGTACGCCGCCGACGACGACCAGTTCATGACGATCGCCAAGCTTCGCGCCGCGCGCCAGCTGTGGGCGCGGGTGGCCGAGGTGGTCGGCGAACCCACGGCAGGGGCCGCCACGGTACACGCCGTGACGTCGGCCCCCATGATGGCCCAGCGCGACCCCTGGGTGAACATGCTGCGCACCACGCTCGCTGCGTTCGCTGCAGGTGTCGGGGGAGCGGACACGGTGGTGGTGCAGACGTTCGACAGTGCGATCCCCGGCGGATTGCCCAGTACCGCAGCCAGTTTCGCGCGCCGGGTGGCCCGCAACACTCAACTGCTGCTGCTCGAGGAATCACACGTCGGGCGCGTGCTGGACCCGGCGGGTGGGTCCTGGCACGTCGAGGACCTCACCCGCAACCTGGCCGAGCAGGCATGGAAGCACTTCCAGGACGTCGAGTCCCGCGGCGGCTTCGTGGAGGCCCGCGACTACGTCGCCGCCGAGATCGGGCGGGTGCGGGACCGCCGTGGTGACGACATCGCGCACCGGCGTACCGCGCTCACCGGCGTCAACGAATATCCCAACCTGGCCGAGGCACCGCTGCCCGCCAAGACGGACACCACCGAGGTGGCGCGCTATGCGGCGGGGTTCGAGGCGCTGCGCGACCGGTCCGATGCCTACCTCGCGGCGACGGGCGCCCGGCCGAAGGCCCTGCTGCTGCCGCTCGGGCCGCTCGCCGAGCACAACATCCGCACCACGTTCGCGACGAACCTGCTGGCCTCCGGTGGCATCGAAGCCGTCTCCGAGAGTGTCGGGTCTTCGGGGTCCTTCGAGGTCGCGGTGATCTGCGGCACCGACGCGCGCTACGCGACCGAGGCGTCGGCGGCCGTCGATGCCGCACGGAAGGCGGGTGTGTCGCAGGTTCTTCTCGCCGGCCCGGAAAAGGCGGTCGCGGAAGCTGATTCGAAACCCGACGGCTATCTGACCGCGAAGATCGACGCGGTCAGCGCGCTATCTGACCTGCTCACCAGATTGGGGGCCTGACGTGACTGCCACTGCGGGTATTGGACAGGGCATCGGAAGCTTCGCCGAGGTTCCGCTGGACGGCGGGAATGGGTCGACGACGCCGGCCCCACCCGTTTCGCAGGCCGCCGTCGGCGAGCACGCCGCCGCCGCGGCCGCTGCGCACGGCTACACCCCCGATCAGCTGGATTGGGTCACCCCGGAGGGCATCGACGTCCGGCCGGTCTACGTCGGCGCCGACCGTGACGCGGTGGCCGCCGCGGGCTACCCGTTGAACAGCTTCCCCGGCGCGCCACCGTTCGTGCGCGGGCCGTACCCGACGATGTACGTCAATCAGCCGTGGACCATTCGGCAGTACGCAGGCTTCTCCACCGCCGCGGAGTCCAACGCGTTCTACCGCCGCAACCTCGCCGCGGGCCAGAAGGGCCTTTCGGTGGCGTTCGACTTGGCCACCCACCGCGGCTACGACTCCGACCATCCCCGCGTGGCCGGCGACGTCGGAATGGCAGGGGTGGCAATCGATTCGATCCTCGACATGCGCCAGCTCTTCGATGGTATCGACCTGTCGGCCGTGTCGGTGTCGATGACCATGAACGGCGCCGTGCTGCCGATCCTTGCGCTGTACGTCGCCGCAGCCGAGGAGCAGGGGGTGCCGCCGGAGAAGCTTGCAGGGACCATCCAGAACGACATCCTCAAGGAGTTCATGGTCCGCAACACCTACATCTATCCGCCCAAGGCGTCGATGCGGATCATCTCGGACATCTTCGGCTACACCAGTACCAAGATGCCGAAGTACAACTCGATCTCGATCTCGGGCTACCACATCCAAGAGGCAGGCGCCACAGCCGATTTGGAGCTGGCGTACACGCTCGCCGACGGTGTCGAGTACATCAAGGCGGGTCTGGCCGCCGGCCTCGACATCGACAAGTTCGCGCCGCGGCTGTCCTTCTTCTGGGGCATCGGGATGAACTTCTTCATGGAGGTCGCCAAGCTGCGTGCTGGCCGGCTGCTCTGGAGCGAGCTGGTCGCCCAGTTCGACCCGAAGAGCGAGAAGTCGCTGTCGCTGCGCACCCACTCGCAGACCTCGGGCTGGTCGCTGACCGCCCAGGACCCGTTCAACAACGTCGCCCGCACCTGTATCGAGGCCATGGCCGCCACCCAGGGCCACACACAGTCGCTGCACACCAACGCCCTCGACGAGGCGCTCGCGCTGCCCACCGACTTCTCGGCCCGCATCGCGCGCAACACCCAGCTGTTGCTGCAGCAGGAATCCGGCACCACCCGGCCGATCGACCCGTGGGGCGGGTCGTATTACGTGGAGTGGCTGACCCATCAGCTCGCAGAGCGGGTCAGGGAGCACTTCCGCGAAGTCGAGGAGCACGGCGGCATGGCGCAGGCCATCGACGACGGGATCCCCAAGCTGCGCATCGAGGAGGCAGCGGCGCGCACGCAAGCCCGTATCGACTCGGGAGCTCAGACGGTGATCGGCATCAACAAGTATCAGGTCGACGAGGACCGGGAGATCGAGGTCCTCAAGGTCGAGAACAGCCGGGTGCGTGCCGAACAAATCGCCAAGCTCGGGCAGCTTCGGGCGGATCGGGACGAAGCCGCGACGCAGGCTGCGCTGGCCGAGCTGACGAGGGCGGCAGGGGCTTCCGGTGCATCCGGCGGGCAGGAGCGTAGCGACCGGGGGATCAGTTCCGGCGAGGACGGCCTCGGCAACAACTTGCTGGCGCTGGCCATCGACGCCGCCCGCGCCAAGGCCACGGTCGGCGAGATCTCCGATGCGCTGGAGAAGGTCTACGGTAGGCATCAGGCCGAGGTCCGCACCATCGCCGGCGTCTACCTGGATGAGGTGGGGAAGGTCAGCAACCTAAGTGCGGCAACGGAACTGGTCGAGAAGTTCGCCGAGGCAGACGGCCGCAGGCCCCGCATCCTGGTGGCCAAGATGGGACAGGACGGCCACGACCGCGGACAGAAGGTGATCGCAACGGCGTTCGCCGACATCGGCTTCGACGTCGACGTGGGTTCGTTGTTCTCCACGCCCGACGAGGTCGCACGTCAGGCCGCCGACAACGACGTCCACGTGGTCGGGGTGTCATCGCTGGCGGCAGGCCACCTGACCTTGGTCCCCGCGCTGCGGGATGCACTCGCAGAAGCCGGCAGGCCGGACATCATGATCGTGGTCGGCGGCGTGATCCCGCCAGGCGACTTCGACGAGTTGTACGCCGCGGGCGCCACGGCGATCTTCCCGCCAGGCACGGTGATCGCCGAGGCCGCGATCGGCCTTTTGAACAAGTTGGCCGAGCGACTCGGTTACGACCTCGGCTAGATGGACTCCTCTCTGAGCGAGCTCGCGGCGGCTGTCCGCAACGGCGATCGTGCCGCGTTGCCTCGAGCCATCACGCTCGTCGAATCGACGAGGGCCGATCACCGCGAACAGGCACAGCAGCTTCTGCTAGAGCTGATGCCGGACGCGGGCAAGGCCCTACACGTGGGCATCACCGGGGTGCCCGGAGTTGGCAAGTCCACGACCATCGAAGCGCTCGGTATGTACTTGATCGAGCAGGGCCACCGGGTCGCGGTGCTTGCCGTCGACCCGTCGTCCACCAGGACGGGCGGCTCGATCCTCGGCGACAAGACCAGGATGGCGCGGCTGGCGGTGCATCCCGATGCCTACGTCCGGCCGTCCCCGACGTCGGGCACTCTTGGCGGCGTTGCCAGGGCCACCCGGGAAACGATCGTCTTGCTCGAGGCGGGCGGCTACGACGTCATCCTTGTCGAGACGGTAGGTGTGGGCCAGTCCGAGGTGACGGTGGCCAACATGGTCGACACGTTCGTCTTCCTGACGCTGGCGCGCACGGGCGACCAGCTGCAGGGGATCAAGAAGGGCGTGCTGGAGCTGGCCGACGTCGTGGTGGTGAACAAGGCCGACGGCGCGCACGCGGTCGAGGCGAAGGCCGCCGCTCGCGAATTGGCCGGCGCGATCCGGCTCATCTATCCCCGCGAAACGCTCTGGCGCCCACCGGTTCTCACGATGAGCGCGCTGCACGGTGACGGGCTCACCGAACTCTGGGACACGGTTCTCGAACATCGCAAGGTGCTCACCGAGGCCGGCGAGTTCGATGCGAAACGACGCACGCAGCAAGTCGATTGGACGTGGTCGATGGTGCGCGACACCGTGCTGGACCGCGTCATCTCGCACCCCGACGTACGCCGCATCCGCAACGACGTCGAGCGCCGGGTGCGCGACGGTGAGCTGACACCGGCTCTCGCCGCGCAGGAGATTCTCGGCGCCGCCGACTGGCACGCCAAGTAGGCTTCCCGATCGGCCGATTCGCGGGCGCGGTCGCGCCAAAGCAGACACAATGGCATCAGCAAACGCCCATTGGCTCCTTCGCGCATGCGCCGACCAATCGAAGGACAATGCGATGTCACGACGAACCATCGTCATCGGATCGCAGTTGTTCACGGCCGCAATGGCGTTCGTCGCCGCGGCGGCCATCGCCGTGCCGGCGCACGCGCAGCCACACCTGCCCGCCTGCGACCAGTACGGCTTCCCCGGCGACGTGGGCGCCGACGGCAAGCCTTACGGCACCGCGAATGGCGCCTACTTCGACTCGGCGCTTCCGCTCGGTTGCGTTCCCACCCCGCCTGGCGCGACACAGCCTGGGGTCACTGAGCTTGCGGCTGCACAGCCTGTGGCCGCACAGCAGGTGACCACCAACGCCGGCGCCGCCGAGGTGGAAGCGCTGGTCAACGACGCCCGCATCCATCCGGAGCTGTACCCACCGCGCGGGGACCCGACCGGGGCTGCCATGGCCCCCTGCGATGGCCCGTTCCTGAGCTCACAGGCATTGGCGGATACTGCGGCGTCGCACAACGACTTCCTGGCCAGCCAACCCGTCGAATGGGTGATGACCCGTCCCCACATGCACGCGTCGACCCCGGACGGGATGCAGATGTCCACGGATGCGGGTGCGCCGATCGACCAGGCCGGATTCCATTCCCTTCGCGCGCAGATCGTCGCGATGGGTTACCCGACGGCCGCCGCGGTGGTCCAGGCCTGGATGCAGGATGACGGGCCGCTGGCTTGGGGGCATCGCAATATCATTCTGAACTGCGCGTTGAGCCAGGCAGGAGCCGCCTACCTGCAGGGCGGCCCCGGTGGCCACTACTGGACCGTTAACCTGGGCAACCCCTAGCACATGCTTGCTGTGCGGCAACTCATGTCACCGTCGGCCCCGGTCACCTAACAGATCCATAACGATTGACAAGTTTGCCGCGGTTGCAGGTAAGTTGACTATATTGTGACCCCTGCATCAGCTCGGGAGCGCAGCGTTGCGCTTCCGCACGGCGTCCACGGCGCCGTCGACGCCAATTTCGGGTGCGCCGTGCGCGCCTTCTCCCAGATGTTTCCGGGACGCAGGTTCGGCGGGGGCGCACTGGCCGTCTACCTCGACGGCGTTCCCGTCGTCGACGTGTGGACGGGCTGGTCGGACCGCCGCGGCACCAGGGCGTGGAATGCGGACACCGGAGCCATGGTGTTCTCTGCGACCAAGGGGATGGCGTCGACCGTCATCCATCGGCTCGTCGACCGCGGCCTGATCGACTACGACGTCGCGGTGGGCCAATACTGGCCTGCGTTCGGAGCCAACGGGAAGTCGGCGGTCACCGTCCGCGACCTGATGCGGCACCGGGCCGGGCTTTCGCAGCTGAACCGGGCCACCAGGGCAGACCTGATGGACCACCTCCTGATGGAGGAGCGGCTCGCGGCCGCCCCGATGGGCTGGCTGAAGGGGCGACCGGCCTACCACGCGCTGACCTACGGCTGGCTGCTTGCGGGCCTGGCCCGCGCCGTCACCGGGCGCGGCATGAGGGAGCTGTTCCGCACCGAACTCGCCGAGCCGCTCGGCACCGACGGATTCCACCTCGGTCGGCCTCCAGCGGACGCGCCGACGCAGCCCGCCCGGATCATCGGGCCGCAGAGCAGGTTGCAGAACCCGATCTTCAACCTCGTCGCGCCACATCTGGCCGCTCTGCCGTTCTCGAACGCCTTCGGCTCGATGTACTTCCCAGGGATGAAGGCCAGCGTGCAGGGCGACATCCCGCTGCTGGACACCGAACTCCCTGCGGCCAACGGGGTGGCCACCGCGCGGGCGCTGGCCCGCATGTACGGCGCCATCGCCAACGGCGGCACGATCGACGGCACGCAGTTCCTGTCAGCCGAACTCGTCGCTGGGCTCACCGGCAGGCCCAGCCTGTACCCAGACGGCAACCTCGTCATGCCGCTGTCGTTCCATCTGGGATACCACGGTGTGCCACTACCAGGTGTCATGCCCGGATTCGGGCACGTTGGTCTTGGTGGCTCGCTCGGGTGGGCCGATCCGGCCACCGGCCTGGCGTTCGGGTTCGTGCACAATCGCCTGCTGACCCCGCTGGTGGTCAGCGATCAGGCGCGCTTCGTGTCGACCGCCGCGCTGATTCGCCGGGGCGTCGCGCAGTCACGCAAGTACGGTTTCGCAGCCGTTACGGAGGCCGGTTCGCCGTTCGCCGAGCGAAC
>JAOPVF010000172.1 GCA_025963195.1 Mycobacterium sp.
GCGCGCCCGCTCCAGAACGGACCCGCGATCTCGGCGATCGCGGTGAACGCAAGGCCGTTGTCGGACACCGTGATGACCGACGCGACGACCATCACCGCGATGCTGATCGGCGAGTGAATCAGGTCGGTCACCGCGAGCAGGTCCATCGCGATGGCCGCGCCGATCGCGATGGTCCGGATCGGATGCAGTCGCGAACCGACCTTGTCCGACCACCGGCCCGCGGCGATCCTGCCTGCCGCACCGAGGATCTGGGCGAACGTCACCATCGCGCCCGCCGAGGCCGCCGACCACCCGCGATCAGTCATCAGCCACACCAACGTGAACGTCCAGACCAGGCACTGGGGCACCACCAACAGCACCGAGACGGCGTGAATGCGCCACAGCACCGACGAACCGCGATACGGGTTGGCCAGGTCGTCGGCGTGTGCCTCGCCGCGAGGCGGTCGCGGTGGGTCCAGCACGCCGACCGCGCTGATCACCGCGGCCACCGCACAGACGATCGCGGGGAAGAGCAGGGCGGCCGATACTCCGTAGGCCTTGGCGATTTGCGGAATCACCAACGCGCCGATGCCGACTCCAAGCGGTTGTGCGGTTTGACGGATGCCCATGACGAGGCCGCGCTGGTCGGGCGGGAACCATCCGACCACTAGCCGCCCGCTCGCGGAGTTGCTGCTCGCGGCCGCCATGCCGCCGAGGAACAGGAAGATTCCGACCACGACCAGATGGTGAGACGAGGCCGCCGCGAACGCCGCCGCGGCGGTGAGCGCGGAGCCGACGGCGAGCACGATGCGTTCGCCGACGCGGTCCACCACGTATCCCCAGGCAATGAGGGTGACCACCATCCCGAAGCTGGGCAGCGACGACATCAGGCCCGCCTGAGCCAGGTCGAGGCCGAGTTCGGCGTGCAGGGTGGGAATCAGGAAGGCGACGCCGTTGATGAAGACGTTGGCGCACATGGTGGTGGTGAGCGCGATCGCCAGCATGGACCACCGGCGCACGGTGCCGATGGCGCTGATGGTCATGACCACCATGGTGGCATAGCGATCTCAACATGTTAAACGCAAATCCCGGAATATGAGACAACTGGGAATCGCCTGGGTGTCGCGCCCGGGGCCTTCATCCCGGCCTAGGGGACCCATCAGGACCTCATTAGGCTGTTGTGAATGCGTCTTGGTCGAATTGCCAGTCCCGACGGCGTCGCTTTCGTCAGTATCGAAGGCGAGCCGAACAAAGAGATCTGCCGTGAGATCGCCGAGCAGTACCTGTCGCGCAATCCCACCTTCACGGGGCGCTCCTGGCAGCTCGCCGACGTCCGGCTGCTCGCCCCGATCCTTGCGCCCAAGGTGATCTGCATGGGCAAGAACTACGCAGCGCACGCCCGCGAGATGGGTGGTGAGCCGCCGGAGGACCCGGTGATCTTCCTCAAGCCCAACACCGCGATCATCGGCCCCAACGTGGCCATCCAGTTGCCCGCCGACGCGCATCCCGTCCACCACGAGGGCGAGCTCGCCGTCGTCATCGAGCGGCCGTGCAAGGACGTGCCCGCGGCCAAGGCCGCCGAGGTCATCCTCGGCTACACCATCGCCAACGACGTCTCGGCACGGGATCAGCAGCAGCAGGACGGACAGTGGACGCGCGCCAAGGGCCACGACACGTTCTGCCCGACGGGGCCGTGGATCGAAACCCAGATCGACCCATCCGAACTCGACCTGCGCACCGAGGTCAACGGTGAAGTGCGCCAACACAGCAACACCGCGCTGCTGCTGCACGACGTCGGCGCGATCATCGAGTGGGCCTCCGCGGTGATGACGCTCCTTCCCGGCGACCTGATCCTGACCGGCACGCCAGAGGGCGTCGGACCGATCGAGGACGGCGACGTCGTGAGCGTCACCATCGAGGGCATCGGCACCCTCTCCAATCCCGTTGTCCGCAAGGGCAAAGCATGACCACCGCGGACGCGAGGAGCAAGATTACCGGGGCCTCAGACGTTCGGGTCCGGTTCTGTCCGTCACCCACCGGCACCCCGCACGTCGGGTTGGTGCGAACCGCACTGTTCAACTGGGCCTACGCCCGGCACATGGGCGGCACCTTCGTATTTCGGATCGAGGACACCGACGCCGCCCGCGACAGTGCGGAGAGTTACGCCGCCATCCTCGACGCATTGCGTTGGCTTGGCCTGGATTGGGACGAGGGGCCCGAGATCGGCGGCCCGTACGCGCCATACCGCCAGTCCGAGCGCGGTGAACTCTACCGCGACGTCGTGGCCCGGCTGCGCGACGCGGGGGAGGTCTACGAGGCGTACTCGACCGCCGAAGAGGTCGAGGCACGCCACGTCGCGGCGGGCCGTAATCCCAAGCTGGGCTACGACAACTACGACCGCACCCTCACCGACGCCCAGCGCGCGCAGTTCGCCGCCGAGGGCCGCAACCCGGTGCTGCGGCTGCGGATGCCCTACGAGGATCTGACATGGAACGACCTGGTGCGCGGGCCCACGACGTTCGCCGCGGGCACGGTGCCCGACTTCGCCATCACGCGCGGCAGCGGAGATCCGTTGTACACCTTGGTCAACCCTGTGGACGACGCATCGATGAAGATCACCCACGTGCTGCGCGGCGAGGACATATTGCCGTCGACCCCGAGACAGATCGCGCTGTACCAGGCACTGATGCGCATCGGCGTCGCCGACCGGGTTCCCGAATTCGCCCATCTGCCAAGCGTTCTCGGTGACGGAAACAAGAAGCTGTCCAAGCGTGATCCGCAGTCGAATCTCTTCCTGCACCGCGACCGCGGGTTCATTCCCGAGGGTCTGCTGAACTATCTGGCGCTACTGGGCTGGGGGATCGCCGACGATCACGACGTGTTCAGCCTCGACGAGATGGTGGCCGCCTTCGACGTCGAGAACGTCAATTCCAACCCGGCTCGCTTCGATCAGAAGAAGGCCGACGCGATCAACGCCGAGCACATTCGGCTCCTGGCGGAAGACGACTTCACGGCCCGGCTGCGCGACTACTTCGTCGCACACGGCCACGACACCGGACTCGACGACGCCGGCTTCGCAGAGGCCGCCAGGCTGGTGCAGACCCGCATCGTCGTGCTCGGCGACGCCTGGGATCTGTTGAAGTTCCTCGACCGCACCACCTTCACGCTCGACGAGAAGTCCGCGGCCAAGGAACTGCGCGCCGACGCCGTCCCCGTGCTCGACGCTGCGCTGGTCGCACTCGAGGGGATCGCCGAATGGACGACGGCCGAGATCGAGGGCGCGCTGAAGGCGTCGCTGCTGGACACGCTCGAGCTCAAGCCCCGCAAGGCGTTCGGTCCGATCCGGGTGGCGGTCACCGGCTCCTCGGTCAGCCCACCGCTCTTCGAGTCGCTCGAGCTGCTCGGTCGCGACCGCAGCCTGAGCCGGCTGCGGGCCGGCCGCGACGTCGCGGCGGCAGGCGTGACCGAGGCGTGAAAAACGGGGCCGAAATCTTTGGTAGTCTGCACGTCGGCCCGTGAACGGAAAGCGATGGTTCGCCCCATCGCATGACCGGTCCGGAAAATGCCTGTGACCTGGAGTTATGGGCAGCCCATGGGGTATGGTGTAATTGGCAACACAGCGGTTTCTGGTACCGCCATTCTAGGTTCGAGTCCTGGTACCCCAGCCAATCAAGTGAATTAGGTCAGCATTCTCTCCTGAGCTATGCTGGCTCTCCGGATTGGTCTTGGCCCCGTCGTCTAGCGGCCTAGGACGCCGCCCTCTCACGGCGGTAGCGTGGGTTCGAATCCCATCGGGGCTACCACATCCGGTTCTGCGTCAGCAGACAAGAGAGCGCCCGTTTCGAGAAATCGAAACCGGGCGCTCTTTGCATTTCCCGACGTTGGCTCTGCGGCCTTGGCGCAAGTGCGCTCAGAGTCGCCGCGTCATCGCCTCGGACGCCGCAAGCAGGTCCGCCGCCCAGCGGGCGCCAGGCCGTCGGCCCATGCGGTCGATGGGTCCCGACACCGACACCGCCGCGATCACGGCACCCCGGCCGTCGCGTACGGGCGCGGACACACTCGCCACGCCGGGTTCGCGTTCGGCGGCACTCTGCGCCCAGCCCCTCTTGCGCACCTCGGCCAAAGTCCGGTCGGTGAACTTCGCCGTTGGCAGGACCGCCTGCTGGGTGCCAGAGTCGCTGAACGCCAGAAGGACCTTTGCGCCCGACCCCGCGGTCATCGGCAGCCGTGTGCCGACCGGCACGGTGTCCCGAAGTCCGGCAGGGGGCTCCAGTGCGACGATGCACACCCGCGACGTGCCCTCGCGGCGGTAGAGCTGCACGCTCTCCCCGGTGATCTCACGCAACCGTGGCAGCACCACCGCGCCTGCGGCCAGCAGTGGGTCGTTCACGTGCCCGGCCAGTTCGGTCAGCCCTGGGCCAAGGCGCCACCGGCCCTCGGCATCGCGGGCAAGCAGTCGGTGGGTTTCGAGCCCGGCGGCCAGTCGATGGGCCGTCGCGCGCGGCAGGCCCGTGCGCTCGCAGAGCTCGGCCAGCCCGCACGGTGACTCGGCCACCGAGTGCAGCACGCCCACCGCTTTGTCGAGAACGCCGATACCGCTATCCTGTCTCACAGAGAGATACTAGCTTCCCGCATATTGAGATCGCCAGCCCGGCACCATGCGGATCGCCCAAAGGATTGAAGACGTCATGACCGAAAAACCACGCACCATGGCCGAGAAGGTTTGGGCCGACCACGTCGTCGTCGAAGGCTCTGGAGAGGGGGCCGCGCGAGAGCCGGACCTGATCTACATCGACCTCCACCTGGTCCACGAGGTCACCAGCCCGCAGGCCTTCGACGGGCTGCGGCTCGCCGGTCGACCCGTGCGGCGACCGGATCTCACCATCGCGACCGAAGACCACAACGTGCCGACCATCGACATCGACAAGCCGATCGCGGACCCGGTGTCGCGCATTCAGGTCGAGACGTTGCGACGCAACTGCCAGGAGTTCGGCGTCCGGCTCTACCCGATGGGCGACATCGAGCAGGGCATCGTCCACATCATCGGACCGCAACTGGGACTGACCCAGCCGGGCACCACGGTGGTGTGTGGCGATAGCCACACTTCCACCCACGGTGCCTTCGGTGCACTGGCGATGGGCATCGGCACCTCGGAGGTCGAGCACGTGCTCGCCACCCAGACGCTGCCACTGCGGCCGTTCAAGACCATGGCGGTCAACGTCGACGGCGTGCTGCCCGCGGGCGTGAGCGCCAAGGACATCATTCTCGCGGTGATCGCGAAGATCGGTACCGGTGGCGGCCAGGGCTACGTCATCGAATATCGCGGCAGCGCCATCGAATCGCTGTCGATGGAGGGCCGGATGACGATCTGCAACATGAGCATCGAGGCCGGCGCCCGTGCCGGGATGGTCGCCCCGGACCAGACCACGTACGAGTTCCTGCGCGGCCGCCCGCATGCGCCTTCGGGCGCGGACTGGGATGCGGCAGTGGAGGCGTGGAGCCAATTGCGCACCGACGAGGGTGCCGAATTCGACACCGAGGTGTACCTCGACGCCGCCACGCTCAGCCCGTTCGTCACGTGGGGCACCAACCCCGGGCAGGGCGTTCCGCTGGCCGCTGCCGTGCCCGACCCCGAGCTGATGTTCGACGAGGGGGAGCGTCAGTCGGCCGAGAAGGCGTTGGTCTACATGGACTTATCGCCGGGCACCGCGATGCGCGACATCGCCATCGACACGGTCTTCGTTGGGTCGTGCACCAACGGGCGCATCGAGGATCTCAGGGTCGTCGCGGACATCCTGCGCGGTAGGAAGGTCGCCGACGGCATGCGGATGCTGGTGGTGCCGGGCTCGATGCGGGTGCGCGCACAGGCCGAATCCGAAGGGCTGGGCGACATCTTCGTCGCCGCGGGCGCGGAGTGGCGTCAGGCGGGCTGCTCGATGTGCCTTGGCATGAATCCCGATCAGCTGGCACCTGGGGAACGCTGCGCGTCGACCTCCAACCGAAACTTCGAGGGCAGGCAGGGCAAGGGCGGACGCACCCATCTGGTGTCGCCCGCCGTCGCCGCCGCCACCGCGGTACGCGGGACGTTGTCGTCCCCGGCCGACCTGTCCACCGCCACGAATCGTTAGGGGAGACCGTCATGGATGCGTTCCACACCCACACCGGCATCGGCGTCCCGCTGCGCCGCTCGAATGTCGACACCGACCAGATCATTCCGGCGGTCTATCTGAAGCGGGTAACCCGAACGGGTTTCGAGGACGGGTTGTTCGCGGCCTGGCGGGCCGATCCGTCCTTCGTCCTGAATCTGCCGCCCTTCGACAAGGGCTCGGTGTTGGTGGCCGGCCCGGATTTCGGCACCGGCTCGTCACGCGAGCACGCGGTGTGGGCGCTCATGGACTTCGGCTTCCGGGTCGTGATCTCGTCGCGCTTCGCCGACATCTTCCGCGGCAATTCGGGCAAGGCGGGGCTTCTGGCGGCAGAAGTCGCACAAGACGATGTGGAACTCCTGTGGAAGCTCATCGAGCAGCAGCCCGGGCTGGAAATCACTGTGAACCTACAAGATCGGACGGTGGCCGCTGGAACGGCCCTGCTGCCGTTCAAGATTGACGACTACACCGCATGGCGACTGATCGAGGGCCTCGACGATATAGGCCTTACGCTGCGGAAACAGGATGAGATCACGGCCTTCGAGCAGCATCGGCCGAGCTGGAAACCGCGCACCCTTCAGGCCTGACCACGGGGCCCGTCGGGGCCGAAATGGCGTCCAGCAACCGCGTTTTAGGACTTGCGTACCACCGCCGGTGTGGGGCAACCAGATTGCCGAATTGGAAGCCAGCTACTCCTGAAATTCGGCGTGGCTCTTGGAAATCAGTGGGGTAAAGGTTTACCGTAGCTTTCAGTTGGCTCAAGGTGGGCCACTGGCTCCGGAGGTTTTGCATGAACAAGGCAGAGCTCATCGACGTCCTCACGGACAAGTTGGGCACCGATCGTCGGCAGGCAACCGCCGCCGTAGAGAACGTCGTGGACACCATCGTGCGTGCCGTCCACAAGGGCGACAGCGTCACCATCACAGGCTTCGGCGTTTTCGAACAACGCCGCCGTGCCGCCCGTGTCGCGCGCAACCCGCGGACCGGCGAGACGGTCAAGGTGAAGCCAACGTCTGTACCGGCGTTCCGGCCGGGCGCTCAATTCAAGGCGGTTGTGTCTGGCGCACAGCGTCTCCCGGCGGAAGGACCTGCAGTGAAGCGTGGCGCAACGGCTACACCGGCCCGGAAGGCGGCCGTGAAGAAGGCAGTCAAGAAGGCCGCGACCAAGGCTCCGGCCAAGAAGGCTCCGGTCAAGAAGGCCGCTCCGGCCAAGAAGGCCGCAGTCAAGAAGGCCCCCGCGGCCAAGAAGGCTCCGGTCAAGAAGGCCGCTCCGGCCAAGAAGGCCGCAGTCAAGAAGGCCCCCGCGGCCAAGAAGGCTCCGGTCAAGAAGGCGGCTCCCGCCGCCAAGAAGGCCGCAGTGAAGAAGGCGGCTCCCGCCGCCAAGAAGGCCGCGACCAAGGCGCCTGCCAAGAAGGCTCCCGCCAAGAAGGCACCGGCCAAGAAGGGCCGCAAGTAAGCAGCACTACCGGAATCAGTTCCGGTACAAGACACGCCGTGGACCTCTGGTCCACGGCGTGTCCGTGTGTGATGGGTGAGCGCTAGGGACGTACGGCCAGTGGGCTGTCGATGTGGTCCGCGGCCACCAGCTTGCCGCCGGCCATCGACATCACCCACACGCTGCCCTTCCGGTTGCGCGACTTGTCCGGCCGCACGGCGTCCCTGTCGCACCACCAGGCGATGAGATCCGGAATCACCTTGCCCTGTGTACAGATCACGGGTGTGCCATCGCTCTTGGCGATCTCGAGGACGCGTCGCCGTCCGACCTGGTGCGACTCGGCGTAGGCCTCCTCGGTCAGCGCGGGCTCATCCTGGATCTTCACGCCGAGCTCCTCGGCCAGTGGCTCGAGCGTCTGGTGGCACCGCTTGCGGGGGGCCGCGTGGACCTCGGTGGCGCCGAACGCAAGCAGCACACCGACCAGTGACTCGGCCTGAGCGCGTCCGCGCTTGTCCAGTGGACGCTCGCGGTCATCACCCTTGTATCGCGACTTCCTGCCGGCGAGGCCGTGGCGGACGATCAACAGCGTCTTGGTGTCGACCGGCTGCTTGGCGAAGCGGCGCAGCACCTTTCGGTCGTGCGGATACTGCAGGCGCTTGATCGCGTCGGCGACGGGTAACCAGAGCAGCTGGTCGACCTCGTCGCCAGGGGTGAACTCACCGCCCAGTGCGTGTGCTGCCCAGTAGCGGACCTTCTTGGTGCCCTGCTCGACGGAATAGCTGATCGGCGCGAGTTCCCTGCCAAGCACGGCAGCGTAGCCGGTCTCCTCTTCGACCTCGCGGATCGCGGTGACGGGCTCGGATTCGCCGGGGTCGACCTTGCCCTTGGGCAGTGACCAGTCGTCGTAGCGCGGTCGGTGCACGACGGCGACTTCCACGCCGGCCTCCGAAGTGCCGGACTCCTCGGCGTATCGCCACAGCACCGCACCTGCGGCCAGGATGGCCTTGGCGGTGGGGGAAGCGGACTTCTTGGGCACCTCAACTCCTGCAGGTCATTCGGGGCCCGGTTGCCCCGTCGAGCCGGCCCGCGTCGTCACGTCATCGGCCAATGGTGCCGCTCCTCGTCGGGCTCGTTCCCCGCCCGCGTCGTCACGTCACGGATGCCTGTGCCGTTCCATCAGCGACACCTGGTGGTCGCGTACGGTCTGGCCTTCTCGTGGCGACGCCGTCCAGTGACCGTCGGCGGCGAGTTCCCAGCACCTGGTGGCGGGATCCATGGCCGACTCGAATATCTCGTTCAGCGTTGCGGTCAGCCGCGGATCCTTGACCTGTGCCATCACCTCGACTCGGCGGTCGAGATTACGGTGCATCATGTCGGCACTCCCGATCCAGAACTCATCGATGGCGCGGAAGTGAATAATTCGCGAGTGCTCCAGGAAACGGCCGAGAATCGATCGCACGACGATGTTCTCGGAGAAGCCGGGAGCGCCAGGGCGCAGCGCGCAGATGCCGCGAACCACGACCTCGACCTTCACACCGGCCTGCGACGCCCGGTACAGCGCGTCGATGACCTGCTCGTCGACCAGGGCGTTGGCCTTGAGCCGGATTCCGGCGTCGGCCCCGTCGCGCTTGGCGGCGATCTCGCGCTCGATGCGCTCGATGATGCCCCTGCGGACGCCGTACGGCGCCACCAACAGGTTGCGGTAGGACACCTTGCGCGAGTAGCCGGTCAGCGAATTGAACAGGTCGGTGAGATCGGCGCCGATGTCCGGTGATGCAGTGAGCAATCCCACGTCTTCGTAGAGGCGCGAGGTCTTGGGGTTGTAGTTGCCCGTCCCGATGTGGCAATAGCGCCGGATCGTCGAGCCCTCCCTGCGCACCACCAAGCACGTCTTGCAGTGCGTCTTGAGTCCGATCAGCCCGTAGACCACGTGCACGCCCGCCTGCTCCAGCGCGCGGGCCCACTTGATGTTGGCCTGCTCGTCGAACCGGGCCTTGATCTCGACAAGGGCGACGACCTGCTTGCCCGCCTCCGCTGCGTCGATGAGGGCGCTGACGATCGGCGAGTCACCAGACGTCCGATACAGCGTCTGCTTGATCGCCAGCACGTTGGGATCCGCAGCGGCCTGTTCGATGAAGCGCTGCACCGTAGTAGAGAAGGAGTCGTAGGGATGATGCACGAGCACATCACCATCGCGGAGCGTCGAAAAGATGCTCTTTGGCGTCTCCCGTTCGCCGAAGGCGGGCGGGGTGGCCGGAACGAACGGCGCATCCTTGAGGTCGGGCCGGTCGACGCCGTAGATCTGCCACAGTGACGACAGGTCGAGCAGCCCCGACACCTCGATGACGTCGCCGGGATGGACGTCGAGTTCGCGCAGCAACAACTCGAGCATGTTCTCGGTCATGTCGTCGGCGATCTCGAGTCGTACCGGGGAGCCGAACCGCCGCCGCGCCAGTTCGCGTTCCAGCGCCTGCAGCAGATCCTCGTCGCGGTCCTCTTCGACCTCGAAGTCGGCGTTGCGGGTGATGCGGAAGGCGTGGTGCTCGACGATCTCCAGACCGGGGAACAGCACGTCGAGGAATGCCGCGATCAGCTCCTCCATGGGCAGGAACTGCACTTCACCCTCGAAGCCGTCCCGCTCCCGGAGTTCGACGAACCGGTCGACGTTGTCGGGCACCTTGATTCGGGCGAAGTGCTGGGTGCCGTCCTCGGGCTGCTTGACCGTGACGGCCAGGTTCAGGCTCAACCCGCTGACGAACGGGAACGGGTGGGCCGGGTCGACGGCCAGCGGCGTGAGGACGGGGAACACCTGCTCGTGAAAGTAGGTGGACAGCCGCGCGCGTTCGGTCTCGTCGAGTTCGTTCCAGGTGACGATCACGATGCCCTGCTCGGCCAGCGCGGGGCGGACGAGCTCGCCGAACACCTTGGCGTGCCTGGTGGCGATCTGCTGAGTGCGCTCGCCGATGCGACGCAGTTGCTCGCGTGGTGACAGGCCGTCGGCCGAGCGAACCGAAAGGCCCATCTCGTCGCGGCGTTTCAGCCCAGCCACCCGCACCATGTAGAACTCGTCGAGGTTGGAGGCGAAGATTGCCAGGAACTTGGCGCGCTCGAGCAGGGGCAGCGACGGGTCGGCGGCCAGCGCCAGCACACGCGCGTTGAAGTCCAGCCAGCTCAGTTCCCGATTGAGATAGCGGTCCTCGGGCAGCGATTCAGACGTGGCGACGACGACCTCGCCGCTGGTCGCCGCTGGTGGCGCCACTGGCGCCGCACTTTCCGACGCCCATTCCGCGTCGGCCGGTCGGGTTTCGGCTTCGGTCACACGACGATCATTCCCTATCGGCGACGCGGGAGGCTAGGAGTCGCTGCGCTCCGAGGTCATCGCTCGACTCCGGTCAGTTCGATCGTGCCGACCGCACGCGTGGTGGCGGGACCGACGCCGAGCCGCATCGCGATGGACAGATCCTCGGCGGTGTCGATGTCGCAGCGCAGACCGGGCCATGGCTCGGTCAGCTCGACCGCGCCCGAATCCGTATGGCGCCGTGCTGAATCGGGGCCGAACAAGGGCTCGAGAGCCGTATCCGATCCCAGGCCGAAGGCGAACAACGCCGCCGTACCCGTGCCCTGCCGGTCTGCGACGAAGCTGCGTCGCAGACCGCGCGCGGAAGCGATGGCGGCGCCCAGTTCGTGCGTTCGAAGCGCCGGTAGATCGCCTTGCAACACAACGATGTTCGACGTGGTCGTGCCGACGACGGCCGCGGCGTGCAGGATCGCGTTGTTCAGCGGGTCGGGATGGCCCTCCGGCGTCGGATCGGTCACCACGCGTGCGCCCAGCCCCCTAGCGATGCCTGCGGCCACGTCGTCCGGTGTGACGATCGTGATCGCCCCGACGGCCGCCACCGCCGCCGCGGCGCCGATGGTGTCCACCAGCATCGCGAGCACGATGTTCTCCCTGCCCGCGGGGGAGAGCACCGGCGCAAGCCGGGTCTTGGCCGCGCCCAATCTCTTGACCGCGATGATCACCCCGACGTCCTCTTGGTCGCCGGCGGGGTAGCCGCTCATGACCGTCCATCCTGCCAGCCGCCGGGAACTGACCGGTGCAGGCTAGATTTGTTGCCGTGGTCAACGCGGCGGTGATGGGTGCTGGTGCTTGGGGCACGGCGCTGGCCAAAGTCCTGGCCGACGCCGGCAATGACGTGACCTTGTGGGCGCGCCGCATGGAAGTGGCCGACGAGATCAACGACAGTCATCGCAATAGCAACTACTTGGACGACGTGGAACTTCCCGCGACCATCAGGGCTACCGGTGACGCCGCCGATGCACTGTCGGGCGCGTGCACGGTGCTGTTGGCCGTGCCGTCCCAGACGCTGCGGACCAACCTCGAGCAATGGCGTGACCACCTGGGCGGGGACACCACGCTGGTAAGCGTGGCCAAGGGCATCGAGCTGAACACGCTCATGCGGATGAGCCAGGTGATCATGCAGGTGACGGGTGCGGGCCCGGACCGCGTCGCCGTGGTGACCGGCCCGAACCTCGCGAGCGAGATCGGCGACGAGCAGCCGGCGGCCACGGTGGTCGCCTGTGCCGACTCGGGCAGGGCCGTCACGCTTCAGCGCGCGTTCTCCACCGGATACTTCCGCCCCTATACCAACGCCGACGTGGTGGGCGCGGAGATCGGCGGCGCGTGCAAGAACGTCATCGCCCTTGCCTGCGGCATGGCCGCGGGCGTCGGACTCGGCGAGAACACCTCTGCGGCGATCATCACCCGGGGTCTGGCCGAGATCATGCGGCTGGGAATCGCGTTGGGCGCCAAGGGTGCCACCCTCGCGGGACTGGCCGGCGTCGGTGACCTCGTCGCGACGTGCACGTCGCCCCGGTCGCGCAACCGTAGCTTCGGCGAGCGGCTCGGCTGGGGCGGGACCATGGAGTCGGCCCTCGAGGCGGCGGGCGGCCACGTCGCCGAAGGGGTCACGTCGTGCCAGTCGGTGCTGGCGCTCGCGTCGAGCTACGACGTCGAGATGCCCCTGACTGACGCGGTGAACCGGGTCTGCCACAAGGGGCTGTCGGTCTACGAAGCGGTGGCGCTGCTGCTCGGGCGCAGCACCAAGCCGGAGTAGTTATGGACGGCAAGTACGGAGACTCCACCCGCACCGTGAAGGCCACCGCCTCGCAACGGATTCCAGGCGAGCCGGTGGCGCCGCCGCCGGTTCCTGCGTCGGCCTACCACCTGTCTGCGGACGAGTCACTGGCCCTTGACACCTACGGTCGTGGCGGCAACCCGACCTGGCGGCAGCTGGAGTCGGCGCTGGCCCAACTGGAGGGCGCCACATCGGCATTGACGTTCGGCTCCGGCATGGCGGCCATCACGGCGGCGCTACGGGTTCTTGTTCGGCCGGGCACCACGCTCGTCGTACCCTCCGACGGCTACTACCAGGTAAGGCGCTTCGCCGCGGAAAGCCTTGTCCCGCAGGGTGTCACGGTCATCGAAGCGGATGCGGCGCAGATGTGCGACGCTGCGTCCGACGCACAGGTGGTGCTGGCAGAGACGCCGGTGAACCCGACGCTGGACGTCGTCGACCTACATCGGTTGGGACTGATCTGCCGCGGTCGCGGCGCCACCTTGGTCGTCGACAACACCACGCCGACACCACTGGGCCAGCAACCCCTTTCGCTGGGTGCCGACCTCGTCGTGGCCAGCGCGACCAAGGGGCTGTCCGGGCACAGCGACCTGCTGGCCGGTTACGTCGCAGGCAGCCAGCCCGAGTTGATGGCCGCCGTCGAACGTGAGCGGCTGGTGTCCGGCGCCATCCTTGGCCCGTTCGAGGCGTGGCTGGCGCTGCGCAGTCTGGGCACTGCGGGATTGCGCTTCGAGCGGCAGTGTCACAACGCCCAGGTGGTCGCGCTGATGCTGCGCGATCACCCGGCGGTGCGCTCGGTGCGGTATCCCGGGCTGCCCGACGACCCCGCCCACGACGTCGCCTGCCGTCAGATGAAGCGCTTCGGCGGCTTGGTCAGCATGGAATTGGCCGACGCGGCGGCCGTGCACGCGTTGGTGGAGCGCAGTGCTCTGCTGGTCGCCGCCACCAGCTTCGGTGGCCTGCACACCTCGGTCGACCGGCGGGAGCGGTGGGGCGATCCGGTCGGCGACGGGTTCGCCCGCCTGTCGATGGGCATCGAGGACACCGACGACCTGATCGCCGACATCGAGCAGGCGCTCGGTGGATGACGTCACCGCCACCGATATCACCTTCACCGACCTGGAGATGCTGGTGGCGTTCGCCCGCACCGAGCACTTCGGTCACACCGCGGCCGAGCTGGGCGTCAGCGTGGAGCGCAAGCTCGGCGTCGAACTGATCGAACAGTGACGGCGCGGCGAATCTCTGCCGCGCACATGGTGAATTCTTGTGCCTGATCGGGTTTCGTACCGCGGATTGCCGTCGAAGGCGCGTCTACACCGTCCGCAGCTCGATGACCGACGTCTACATGATGGTCGGCTTCGGTCTCCTCGGAATCTGTTCGGCAAGTTCGGCGTTCCGGCACATCGGCAAAGTCATGCTGCTAATCCTGAACCTGCCGATGATCCCGGTCTGAGTCCGGATTCTGAAGATCCCGTATTGGGCGCCGTCCACCGACGGCAGAGGGTAGCCGCCGAGAACCGCGAGTTGGGTGTCGCAGCGGCGGTGGCGGACGTGGTGGCGTTCCTGGCCGCACCTGCCGGATGCGACGTCATCGGTCAGCTGATCGAAGTCGGTGCCGAGCGCTGAAGTGCCCTGGTCAGCGGCTGGTGCCCCCCGTTGTCCGGCGAGGACGGTAGCCTCTCTAGGTTGTGACTGCCCGCATACGCGTCGCCGTCGTCTACGGCGGACGCAGCTCTGAACACGCCATCTCGTGCGTCTCCGCCGGCAGCATCCTGCGCAACCTCGATCCGGAGCGGTTCGACGTCGTCGCCGTCGGCATCTCACCCGAGGGCTCCTGGATGCTCACCGACGGACGGCCCGAGACCCTCGCCATCACCGACGGCCAGCTGCCTCAGGTGGGTGACGCGTCGGGCACCGCGCTGGCCCTGCCCGCCGACCCGCGCCGCGGTGGACAGCTGATATCGCTGGACAAGGGCCCTGGTGAGCTGCTGGCCGCCGTCGACGTCGTCTTCCCCGTCCTGCACGGCCCGTACGGGGAGGACGGCACCATTCAGGGACTGCTCGAGCTTGCAGGCGTGCCCTACGTCGGCGCCGGGGTGCTCGCCAGCGCGGCGGGCATGGACAAGGAGTTCACCAAGAAGCTGCTCGCGGCGGAGGGCCTGCCGATCGGGGATCAGGTGGTTCTGCGGGCGCACAACGACACTCTGGAACTCGAGGACCGCGAGCGGCTCGACCTTCCGGTGTTCGTCAAGCCTGCCCGCGGCGGTTCGTCGATCGGCGTGAGCCGCGTGGCGGCATGGGATCAGCTGCCGTCGGCGATCGCGCTGGCGCGCAGGCACGATCCGAAGTTGATCGTCGAAGCCGCAGTGCCGGGCCGCGAACTCGAATGCGGTGTACTCGAATTCCCGGACGGCACAGTCGAAGCCAGCACCGTCGGCGAGATCCGGGTGGCTGGGGTACGAGGCCGCGAGGACGGGTTCTACGACTTCGCCACCAAATACCTCGAGGATGCAGCGGAACTCGACGTCCCCGCCAAGATCGACGACGAAATCGCCGACGCCGTGCGCCAATTGGCGATCCGTGCCTTCCGTGCCATCGACTGCCAGGGCCTGGCCCGGGTGGACTTCTTCCTGACCGAGAGCGGGCCGGTGATCAACGAGATCAACACCATGCCCGGATTCACCACCATCTCGATGTATCCGCGGATGTGGGCCGCCAGCGGGATGGACTACGCGACCCTGCTGGCGACGATGGTCGACACTGCGGTTGCGCGGGGTACCGGCCTGCGTTAACGCACAGGGGCCGGATTGACCGGGACCGCGGGCATCGCCTTGGCGACCGCTTCCGAGACCAGCTGAATCGGCGTCGGGCCGGATCCGTCGGGCAACGTCAGACCGATGTACACCGGCCGGTCGACGGTGATCCAGGTGCTGCGCCCTTCGTCGCCGATGCGGAACCAGTCGACGTCGTCGACCACCTGGACGGGAGTGCCCGCCACGAAGTCGACGGGCCGTTCAATGCCGCAGCGCAGGATCAGCGGGTCGGCATCGGGGTTGGCCCGCCATGCTGCCGCGCCGACCGGGGCGGGCTCGGCGGCCTCGGCCCGCTTGTAGTCGCCGAGCTGATCGGGCAGGGCGGCGAGGAGGGCGCGGCAGGCGTCGCCACCGGCCTGCGGCGCGGGTACCGACACGATCGCGACGGGACGTGGCGGTTCTGGCTTCTGCCGGATCATCGCGAACACCAGCACGCCGATCACCGCGGCTACGGCCACGACGACGGCGGCGACCAGTACGCCACGGGGCGGTCCGTCACCGTCATCGGAGAGCACTCCGCCAACTCTAGATCGATGCCCCGTCGGCGATCGGACAGGTCAGGGTGCGGGTGATTCCGGTCACATGCTGGACGCTGGGCACAACGGTGGATTGCAGATCGTCGACCGTGTCGGCGCCGATGCGGACGATGACGTCGTAGGGTCCCGTGACGTACTCGGAGGACAGCACGCCGGTCAGCGAGGCCAGCTGCTTGGCGATGACCTCGGCACGGCCGACCTCGGTCTGAATCAGCATGAACGCCTCGACCACTCGCCGTCCCCTCCGTCCTCGCTGCATAGACTCCGGGGACCAAACCTACCGCAGGTCGCGCAGGTGTTCAGGGGACGACGACTTGGTTCGGAGGGCAGGAGCGAAGCGACGGGGGAATGTGACAGGAGGTGGCATGACGAGCGATGAGAACGACGAACCGAAGACCACCCTGGCGGAGCTGGGCGAGTTCGCCGTGATCGATCGGATGGTGCGCGACCGGGAGCAGCCGCCGGTGGTGCTGGTCGGCCCCGGCGACGACGCCGCGGTGGTGCTGTCGGCCGACGGTCGCAGCGTCGTGTCCACCGACATGCTCGTCGAGGAGCGGCACTTCCGGCTGGACTGGTCGACCCCACGCGAGATCGGCCGAAAGGCGATCGCGCAGAACGCAGCCGACATCGAGGCCATGGGTGCGACGCCCACCGCCTTCGTCGTCGCGTTCGGCGCGCCAGGCCACACGCCCAGTGACGACGCCATCGCGCTGTCCGACGGCATGTGGGAGGAGGCCCGCAGGTTTGGGGCCGGCATCGTCGGGGGCGATCTCGTCGCGGCCCCGCAGTGGGTGATCTCGGTGACGGCGCTTGGCGACCTCGCGTTCCGCGCCCCCGTCCTGTTGGCGGGTGCCCGTCCCGGTGACTCGGTGGCGGTGATCGGTGATCTCGGACGCTCCACTGCGGGATATTGGTTGCTGCACAACGGTATTGCCGGTCATGACGACCTTCGTCGGCTACACCTGACGCCCGAGGTTCCCTACGGACAGGGCCGCGTCGCCGCGGAGTGGGGTGCGACCGCGATGACCGACGTCTCCGATGGCCTGGTTGCCGATCTTGGCCACATCGCGGAGGCATCGAGTATCGGCATCGACGTCTCGACCGCAGCACTGGCGGCCGATCACGAAGCGCTGGGCGCTGCGGCCGCGGCCACGCAGCAGGACGCCTGGGCGTGGGTGCTGGGTGGGGGAGAGGACCACGCGCTGGTCGCGACGTTCCCCGCAGAGCCGCCCGACGGGTGGCGCCGCATCGGCGTCGTGGTCGACGGCCCGGCGCGAGTGCTGGTCGACGGGGCGCCGTGGAGCGGAAACCCGGGCTGGCAGTCGTTCTGACCGCCGCTTCTCAGCGCACCAGCCGCTCGGCGATGCCTGCGTAGATCTTGCCGAGCTCGTGCGCGTCCTTGTGCTTCTTCGACGGGAACCACCGACAGACGTCGACGCACAGCGATGAGATGGCCATCACGACTTCGTCGGATTTGTCCACGTGGAAGTCGTCGGCGGCGACGCCTGCGGCGACGATGTCGGTGATGACGGCGGTTACCTGGCGGCGCAACGGTGCGATTCTGCGGTAGTGCGCCGGGGTCAGGCCGTGCATTTCGTACTGCACGACGCGGGCCTGCTCGTGGTTCTCGGCGTGCCAGGTGGTGAACGCCGAAACCACGGCCCGAAGCCGCTCGGTGGCACTCGCGTCGGGGTCGTCGGCCTGCTGCAACGCGGCCAGCAGGCTGCTGTGGCCTTCCAGGGTGATGGCGTAGAGCAGCTCTTCCTTGGAGCGGTAGTGCGGGTACATGGCCGTCGCGCTCATGTTGAGCCGTTTGGCGATCTGCCGGGTGGAGCTGCCGCCGTAACCCGACTCCGCGAACGCCTCGATGGCGGCCCGTCGCATGCGTTCGGCCGCAGCCGAATCCGCAGCTCGATCGATGGTCATGACGATGAGTGATCCTACACACAATTGACAGCGGCCTGCATCGGACGCAGTATTAGCGAGCGCTCATAATATGAGCGATCGCTAATTTAGTGCCGATCCGAAGGGCTGCCTGCAATGGCCGAGTTTCTCGCGCGACGTGACGTCGACTTCCTGCTCTACGAATGGCTCGACGTCGTCGGGCTGACGAAACGCGACCACTTCGCCGAACACTCTCGGGACACCTTCGACGCGGTGCTCGACCTGTCCGCCGACATCGCGACGAAGTGCTTTGCGCCGCACAACAAGAAGGGTGACCAGAGCCAACCGTCAGTCGGGTCCGACGGCAAGGTCGTGCTGATCGACGAGATCAAGCACGGACTGGACACCTTCAGCGAAGCGGGCCTGCTGGCCGGATCGTTCGACGAGGCGATCGGCGGCATGCAGCTGCCGATGGTGGTGGCCCAGGCGTCGATGTCGTTCTTCCGCGCTGCCAATCCCAGCATGTTCTCGTACGCGTTCCTGACGGTCGGCAACGCCAACCTGCTGGCCGAATACGGCACCGAGGAGCAGATCGACACGTGGGTCCGCCCAATGCTCGAGGGTCGCTACTTCGGCACCATGTGCTTGTCGGAACCCGAGGCCGGCTCGTCGCTGGCCGACATCACGACTAAGGCCGTTCCGGCCACCGACGGTACGTACCGGATCACCGGAACGAAGATGTGGATCACCGGCGGCGATCACGAGCTGACCGAGAACATCGTGCATCTCGTGCTGGCCAAGGCGCCGGGCGGCGGCCCAGGAGTCAAGGGCATCTCGTTGTTCATCGTGCCGAAGTTCCTGCCCGACGGCCGCCGCAACGACGTCGCGCTGGTCAGCCTGAACCACAAGATGGGCAACCACGCCACGACGAATGCGCTGCTGAACTTCGGCGATGGCACCTTTGAGCCCGACGCAGCACCCGGAGCGGTCGGCTATCTCGTCGGTGAGGAGCACGAGGGCCTGGCCTACATGTTCCACATGATGAACGAGGCCCGAATGGCGGTGGGACTGCAGGCAATGGCGACCGGATACGCTGGTTACCTGGCATCGGTCGAGTACGCCAAGGCGCGCACCCAGGGGCGCCCGGTAGGCGACAAGGATCCGACCCGCGCGCCGGTGGCGTTGATCGAACACGCCGATGTCAAGCGAATGCTGTTGGCGCAGAAGTCCTATGTGGAGGGCGCGTTCGCGCTCGGGCTGTACTGCTCGATGCTGGTGGATGAGGTACACACCAGCGTCGGGGCCGACCACGATCGCGCGCAACTGCTATTGGAGGTCCTGACCCCGATTGCGAAGAGCTGGCCGGCGCAATGGTGCCTGGAGGCCAACAGCCTGGCGATCCAGGTGCACGGCGGATACGGGTACACCAAGGAGTTCGACGTCGAACAGGGCTACCGCGACAATCGGCTCAACGCGATACACGAGGGCACACACGGGATCCATGGTTTGGATCTGTTGGGCCGCAAGGTCGTCATGCAGGATGGCGCCGGCCTGACGCTACTGGCCGAACGGATCAATCAGACCGTCGAGGTGGCGCTGAAGGCCGACAGCACTGCGGCGTTCGCGAATGACCTTGGTGAAGCGGTGCAACGGTTGGTCGACGTCACCGCGATCCTGTGGGCAGCGGGCGATGCTGCCACCACGCTGGCCAACTCGACGATCTACCTCGAGGCCACCGGTCATGTGGTGGTGGCGTGGATGTGGCTCGAGCAGTTGATCGCGGCCACCGACCATCATGGCGACTTCTACGACGGCAAACGGGCTGCAGCGCAGTACTTCTACACCTACGAGCTGCCCAAGGTCGGCCCGCAGTTCGATCTGCTGGCGCGGCTGGATCGCACCACGGTGGAGGCTCGGGCGAACTGGTTCTGAGACGAGCGCCATTCGGTACCCGCATCAGGACCGGTCGGGGATCGCTGCATCTCGGCGGTTAGATTGACCCATCATGGCTGCACGTCCGTTGAGCGAAATCGTCGAACCGGGCTGGGCCCGCGCGTTGCACCCGGTTGCCGATCAGGTGGCTGTGATGGGGGAATTCCTCCGCCAGGAGATCGCGGCGGGTCACGGGTATCTACCCGCCGGTGAGAACGTGTTGCGCGCCTTCACGTTTCCGTTCGACGACGTGCGGGTGCTGATCGTCGGCCAGGATCCCTATCCGACGCCGGGGCACGCGGTGGGGCTCAGCTTCTCGGTGGCGCCCGACGTCCGGCCGCTGCCGCGCAGCCTGGACAACATCTTCCGCGAGTACGCCGCCGACCTCGGCCATCCCGCGCCCAGCTCCGGCGATTTGACGCCTTGGGCGCAACGCGGCGTGATGATGCTCAACAGGGTGTTGACCGTGCGGCCCGGCACACCGGCGTCGCACCGGGGCAAGGGCTGGGAGGCGGTGACGGAATGCGCCATCCGCGCCTTGGTGGCGAGGCCGCAGCCGTTGGTCGCGGTGCTGTGGGGGCGCGATGCGGGGACGCTGAAGCCGATGCTGACCGGCAATCACTGCTTGACGATCGAGTCGGTCCACCCGTCGCCGCTGTCGGCGTCGCGGGGGTTCTTCGGGTCACGGCCGTTCAGCCGGGCCAACCAACTTCTCACCGAGGTGGGATCGGACCCGATCGACTGGCAGCTGCCTTAGTTTCCGTCGCCGAAACTGCTCACAGATCGCGAAAATGCGTCAACGAGCGATCTCACCGCAGTTTCGGCGAGATGAAGGGGTTCAGCCCCGAGCGACCTTGCCGGCCTTGATGCACGACGTGCAGACGTTGATGCGCTTCTTGTTGCCGCCCGGGCGGTCAACGGCACGCACCGTCTGGATGTTCGGATCCCAGCGACGGCTGGTCCGCCGATGGGAGTGCGACACCGACTTGCCGAAGCCGGGGCCCTTCGCGCAGATATCGCACACGGCAGCCATTGGAACTCCTCGATCAGTACATGGGGGTCTCGGTCGTGCGCCGTGACCGGCGCGGTTCAGCCCGACAACCCGACCAGAATACCGGCAGTCGCGGGTATCGCCAAAACGCATCCACCGGGGCGAACGCCATGCAGTGGTGTCGGGCACAGTGGCTAGGCTCAAGCGCACGCGGCGGCTCGTCGGTTGGAGGTGGGATGTCGGCTCGTCGGCTCGACGCGACCACCCTGCGGTATTGGGCGCACACCGCGGTCAGCGGCCTCATCGCCCACACCGACGAGATCAACCAACTCAACGTCTACCCCGTCGCCGATGCCGACACCGGCACCAACATGCTGTTCACCATGCGTGCGGCGTGCGCGCGGGCCGACTCGCGGCCCGACGGCGACGTCGTCGCGGTGGCCGCCGCCCTGGCCGAGGGCGCCTTGCAGGGTGCACGCGGAAATTCCGGGGTCATCCTGTCGCAGATCCTTCGCGGCCTCGCCGACGTCACCGCCGAAGCAGCCGCCGAGCGCAACGGCTTTGCCGACGTCGACGGTGTGGTCTTCGGAGCGGCCCTGCGCCACGCGGCAGGCCTGACCGTCGCATCGATGGGCGAGAGCGTGCCCGGCACCATCCTCTCGGTGTTGCAGGCCGCCGCCGAAGCCGCCGAGGGGGCTGCAGGGGACGGCGCAGAGCTCGTCGTGGTGGTCGGATCGGCCTGCGATGCGGCAGCGACCGCCTTGGACGAGACCCCACGACAACTCGACGTGCTCGCCAGGGCAGGCGTGGTCGACGCGGGGGGGCGCGGCCTGCTGGTCCTTCTCGACGCGATGACCACCGTGCTGGCCGGGCACGCGCCGCACCGGGCCGAGTACCAACCGGCGCAGTCGGCGGGCCGTGAGGTGACGATGTCGTCGGGTGCGCCCCCGCAGTTCGAGGTGATGTACCTGCTCGGTGACTGCGACCACGCCGGCATCGAACTGTTGCGTGAGCGGCTCGAGCGGCTCGGCGAATCCGTGGCCATCGCGGCGTCGGGGCAAGGTGGCAGGTACTCGGTGCACGTCCACGCCGACGACGCCGGCGGGGCGGTGGAGGCGGCACTCGACATCGGCACACCGAGCCGCATCCAGGTGACCGCTTTGACCGGAACCGCCGGGGCTCGGCCGCCGGGCGGCTGGAGCCGCGACCGTGCGGTGCTGGCCATCGTCGATGGCGACGGCGCGCAGGAGCTGTTCGCCGCCGAGGGTGCGCACGTGCTGCGGCCCGATGCCGACGGGCCCATCAGCGCCCAGCGTCTGCTGCGCGCCCTCGTCGACGCAGGAGCCGCGCAGATCATGGTCTTGCCCAACGGTTACCTCGCGGCCGAGGAGCTGGTCGCCGGATGCACGGCGGCGATCGGCTGGGGCATCGACGTGGTGCCCGTGCCCGCGGCGTCGATGGTGCAGGGCCTGGCCGCGCTGGCGGTGCACGATGCGGGCCGGCAGGCAGTCGATGACGGCTACACCATGGCGCGTGCCGCCGCGAGCGCGCGCAACGGCTCGGTCAGGGTGGCCACCGAGGAGGCGCTGACCTGGGCCGGCATGTGCACCCCCGGTCAAGGTCTCGGCATATCGGGTGACGAGGTGTTGATCGTCGGCAAGGACGTGGCCGACGCCGGCGCGGGCCTCATCGACCTGCTGCTGACGTCGGGCGGTGAGCTCGTCACCGTCCTGACCGGCGCCGGAGTGGACCCGAGCGTGGGGGCGGCCCTACGGGCGCACGTCCACAACCAACATCTCGGGGCCGAACTGGTGACCTATCACACCGGCCACGGCGGTGACGCGCTGTTGATCGGGGTGGAGTAGACGTGGTTGCCCTGACCGACCGGCTCGACCACGTCATCGGCTCGAAGTCGGCGAAGCCGCTCGAAGAGCACTTCGGGATCCGGACCGTCGACGATCTGCTGCGCCACTATCCGCGCAAGTACAGCGACGGAATGACGGTGCGAGGTGAAGGCGAGGACCTCGAGCTCGAAGCGGGTGAGCACGTCACCTTCGTCGACGTCATCTCCGACGTCGTTACCAAGCCCATGAAGCCACAGCCGGGCAAGCGGCCACGCAAATACGCGGTCGTCACATTGGGTAGCCGCAGGCCCAAGGTGACGGCCACCTTCTTCAACGCCGACTACCTGGTCAAGCAACTGCCCGTGGGTGCGCGGGTGATGTTGTCCGGCGAGGTGTCGTACTTCCGCGACGTCATGCAGCTGACTCATCCGGAATTCCTCGTGCTCGACGGGTCCGGGCAGGGCAAGGGCAGCAAGGCGCTGGCCAAGATCGCCGAAGGCGCCGATGACGAGGCCGAGCTGCTGGCGGCCTTCGAGCGGGACTACTTCCCTATCTATGGGGCCAGCGCCAAGGTGCAAAGTTGGGACATCTTCGCCTGCGTGCGTCAGGTGCTGGCCGTGCTCGATCCTGTCGAGGATCCGCTGCCCGAAAGTGTTCGGCGACAATGGAATCTGTGCTCCGAAGATGAGGCGCTTCGCGCGATTCACCTCGCCGAGCGCGTGGAGGACCGGGACCGGGCCAGTGACCGGCTCGCCTTCGACGAGGCTGTCGGGTTGCAGTGGGCGCTGGTCGAGCGCAGATACAGCGAGCTGAGCGAGACGGGCCCACCGGCGCCGTTGAGAGCGGACGGGCTAGCCGCCGCTCTGCACGGTGCGCTCCCGTTCGAGCTGACCCAGGGCCAGGCCGACGTGCTCGAGGTGCTGACCGAGGAACTCTCCTCCACCCGGCCGATGCACCGGATGCTGCAGGGCGAGGTCGGTTCGGGCAAGACGATCGTGTCGGTGCTGGCCATGCTGCAGATGGTCGACGCCGGATACCAGTGCGCCCTGTTGGCGCCGACGGAAGTGCTTGCCGCCCAACATGCCCGGTCCATCCGCGACGTACTCGGCCCACTCGGCGTGGCGGGTCAGCTCGGTGCTGCCGACGGGGCCACGCGGGTGGCCCTGCTCACCGGATCGATGACGGCTCAACAGAAGCGGCAGGTGCGCGAAGAGGTGGCCAACGGCGAGGCCGGAATCGTCATCGGCACGCACGCGATCCTGCAGGAGGCCGTCGATTTTCACCGGCTCGGCATGGTCGTCGTCGACGAGCAGCACCGATTCGGCGTGGAACAACGGGATCGGTTGCGCGCCAAGGCTACCAGTGGCGTCACTCCGCATCTGCTGGTGATGACTGCGACGCCGATTCCACGCACCGTGGCGCTCACGGTCTATGGCGATCTGGAGACGTCCACGCTAAGGGAGCTGCCCCGCGGGCGGCAGCCAATCACCAGCAACACGATCTTCGCCAAGGAGAAGCCGCAATGGCTGCGCCGCGCGTGGCAGCGAGTCGCCGAGGAAGTCGCCGCGGGACGGCAGGCCTACGTGGTGGCATCCCGGATCGACGAGACGGACAAGGGTGGTTCGGCCAAGAGCCAGCCGGCCGGCCCGCCCCCCATCACTGTGGTCGAGCTATTCCAGCACCTCGGTCATGACCAACTTTCTGGCCTACGTCTCGGGCTCATGCACGGGAGGTTGACTGCCGACGACAAGGACGCCGTGATGTCGGCCTTCCGCGGCGGTGAGGTCGACGTTCTGGTGTGTACCACCGTGATCGAGGTCGGTGTCGACGTACCGAACGCGACCGTCATGGTGGTGATGGACGCCGACAGGTTCGGCATCAGTCAGCTGCATCAGCTCCGCGGTCGGATCGGCCGCGGCAGTCACGCGAGCCTCTGTCTGCTGGTCACCAATCTGCCAGAAGGGTCCAAGGCGGGTCAGCGGATCAAGGCCGTCGCCGCTACCCAGGACGGCTTCGAACTGGCCGACCTCGACCTCGCCGAACGGCGCGAGGGGGACGTGCTCGGCCTCAACCAATCCGGGCGCCCCATCACGCTGAAGCTGCTGTCGCTGGCCGATCACCGCGAGATCATCGAGGCCGCGCGCGCATTCTGTGAGTCGGTCTACGAGCAGGATCCGGAGCTGACCCGCCATCGCGGGATCGCCGTTCTGGCAGCTCCGTTCAGCGAGACCGAGGCCGTCGAGTACCTGGACAAGTCGTGAAGCGGTGGGCGTGGCTGGCGGCCGGTGTGCTGCTCGCCGTAGTGGTGGCCATCCAGGTAGTGGCGTCGACCCAGCGCGCCAGCCGGTTCATCGCGGCGGCCGACGTGCCCGTCGTGGCCCCCGGCGTCGACGTGCTCGCGGGCATCGCGGAGATCCCGCAGCGGATCCGTGGAAACGACTACCGCCGAGCGGCTTTCGGCGAGAGCTGGACCGACGACAACACCGCCCCTGACGGACACAACGGCTGCGACACCCGCAACGACGTCCTCGATCGCGACCTGCTGGACAAGACGTACACCTCGATCAAGCGCTGCCCCAATGCGGTGGCGACCGGCACCCTGCACGACCCGTACACCAACGCCGTCATCGCCTTCACCCGCGGCAATCAGGTCGGCGCATCGGTGCAAATCGACCACATCGTTCCGCTGGCTCTGGCGTGGGATCTGGGTGCCCGGTTCTGGACCGACGAGCTGCGCACCCGGTTCGCCAACGATCCAGCGAATCTGCTTGCGGTGCAAGGGCAGGCCAATCAGGACAAGGGGGACGGGCAGCCGTCGGCGTGGATGCCGCCCAATCATGCGTTCTGGTGTCAGTACGCGGTGCAGTTCGCCGCCGTGCTGCGTGGCTACGAGCTGCCGATCGACCAGCCGTCGGCAACGGTGCTGCGCGACGCGGCGGCTACCTGCCCGACGGGCTAGTGCCGAATCACACCGGCGCCATTACGGAGATTCGCTGGACCGCTTGACGTCCGCAATCACCGTTGAATTGTGAAATTCCAGCGCTTCTTGAGCGGCCGGTAGATCACCCTCTTCGACCGCGCGCAGGATGTTTGCGTGCCAGACCTCCATGTCCGGGTGGTCGGGGTGATGAAAGACCAATGCACGCAGGCACATTCGGGTCTCGACCGAGACCGTGTCGAAGGCTTGAATGAGGCGCCTGCTGCCTGAGGAGTGCACCAGCTCCCGGTGGAAGGCCATATCCCACTCGTCGGCATTCTCCCAGTCGTGCACGGCTAGAGTCTCCCGGTACTTCTCGAGGATGCCCCACAGTCGGGCAAAGACCTTCGGATCGGGGTTCTGCACGTGATAGGTCAGGGCCGCCAGCTCGACGGCCCCGCGCAGTCGGTAGATGTCCTCGACGTCCTCGATGGATAGAACCGGGACGAAGACCCCCCGATTGCGCTCCGAAACCAGGAGACCCTGTTCGGTGAGCCTCTTGAGCGCTTCGCGGACGGGGCCACGACCGACCCGGAAGGCCGCGGCGATCGATGGCTCGGTGATCTGTTCGCCTGGCGTGAACCGACCCTTGGCGAGCATGTCGCGCAGCCGGTTGGCGACCGTCAACGCGATGTCGACGGGCTCGATGGGAGCGATGTCGGCCAGCGAGGTTCTGGTTGTCATCAGCACCGCTCCTAAACCCGTGATCGTGAATCGCTTACAATTTACATTGTGGAAATGCGACTGCCTAGCACCGCCCACATGTCGACCTAGGGAGAACGATGAGCAACGAGGGCAAGCTCGTGGTGCTGGTGAGCGGATCGACGTCGGGTATCGGGGCGCAGATCGCACGCCGGTTGCATGCCGACGGTCTGAATGTCTGCGTGTCGGGGCGTTCGGCGAGCCGGGGCGAAGCGCTGCGGGACGAACTGGGGGAGGGTGCGCACTTCGTCGGCGCCGACCTCGATGACGACGATGCATCGGAGCAGTTGGTCGGCGCCGTCGCCGACCGGTTCGGCCGCCTCGACGTCCTTGTCAACAACGCCGCGGTCGACCACACGGGACCCTTGCTGTCGGCGTCTCCGGCCGAGATCCGGTCGACCCTGCAGACCAACACCGTCGCCGCCATCTTGCTTCTCCAGGCGGCCGCGCGCGCGATGGTCGATACCGGCGGCGGATCCATCATCAACATCACGTCCAGGCTCGCAAGTGCCGGCGTGCCAGGGCTTTCCATCTACACCGCCTCAAAGGGAGCGATGCTGTCGCTGACGCGGACTGCGGCGATCGAGCTCGCCGAATACAACATCCGGGTCAATGCAGTGGCACCTGGTTTGACGCGCACGCCGATGTACGACGCATGGCTGGCCGAGCTGCCCAACGCCGACGAGATGGCCCGCGGCCACGCCGCCGCGATACCCATCGGGCGTATCGCGGAACCAGATGACGTCGCCGCCGCGGTGTCATTCCTGGCCTCGCCTGGCGCGAGTTACATCACCGGCGTATCGCTGCCGGTCGACGGGGGATTCCTCGCGAAGTAAGTGCGCACGCAGCAACCCGCGCCCACCAACGCAGAACGCACTCGGCTCGCGATCGGGTGCCTTTGCCATTTCTCGGGGTGAGTGCGCGTCGATGCGTTTCGAATGGCGCGGCAGGCGGCGCGCCCGGTGGAATCCGATCAATCTGGTCGCACCGGTTGTGTGCTGAATCACGCCTTGCTAGCCTCATCATCAATCGTAAACGATTAACGATCTCCAGAATCGAGGCAGCATGGCACAGCACTCTTCGTGGCGTCGGTGGTGTACCGCAGCAGCGGTGGCGCTGCCATTGGTGTTGACCAATGCGTGTGGAGCGGCGGGCAACGGTTCCGGTACTGGCGGCC